>JBARNF010000366.1:0-1768 GCA_049802835.1 Bradyrhizobium sp. | reverse complement strand
CATGGCGTCTGGCAAGAGTTATGAGGACATCCGCCAGGCGCTGCGCGAGCTCGGGATCACCGAGGAGGTCGCCGCCAAGATAGGCTTGCGGCTCTACAAGATCGGCATGCCCTGGCCGCTGGAGCCGGAGGGCGTGCGGCAGTTCGCGGTCGGCCTCGAGGAGATCTTCATCATCGAGGAGCGGCGAGAGATCGTCGAGAACCAGGTCAAGCAGGAGCTGTTCAACTGGCGCGACGACGTCCGCCCGCGCATCGTCGGCAAGATGGACGAGCACGACAAGCGCTTCCTGCCGTTCGCGACCGAGCTCTCGGTCGCCTCGCTCGCGAGCTCGCTCACCGAGCGCCTTCTTCGTCTCGACCTCAATCCCGAAATCAAGGCGATGCTGCGCGCCAAAGCCGACTGGTTCAACGGCCGCGACGCCTCGCAGGTGCAGCTGATCTCGCCGGTCGCGCGCACGCCGTATTTCTGCTCCGGCTGCCCGCACAACACCTCGACCAAAGTGCCCGACGGCAGCCGCGCGCTGGCCGGCATCGGCTGCCACTTCATGTCGCTATGGATGAACCGCAACACCGAGACCTTCACCCACATGGGCGGCGAGGGCGTGCCGTGGGTCGGCATCGCGCCGTTCACCGACGAGAAGCACATTTTCGCCAATCTCGGCGACGGCACCTATTTCCATTCCGGCAGCCTCGCGATCCGCCAGTCGATCGCCTCCAAGGCCAACATCACCTACAAGATCCTCTACAACGATGCGGTCGCGATGACTGGCGGCCAGCGCCATGACGGCGAGCTGTCGCCGCAGCAGATCACGTTCCAACTGCATTCCGAGGGCATCCGCGAGATCTATTTGGTCTCGGAAAATCCCGACGCCTATCCGGCCGACAGCATTGCGCCGGGCGTCAAGCTCGCCCATCGCGACGAGCTCGACAACGTCATGAAGACGGTGCGCGAGACCAAGGGCGCCTCGGCCATCGTGTTCGTGCAGACCTGCGCCGCCGAGAAGCGCCGCCGCCGCAAGCGCGGCACGATGGAGGATCCGCAGCGCCGGGTCTTCATCAACCCGGCCGTCTGCGAAGGCTGCGGCGATTGCTCGGTGCAGTCCAACTGCATCTCGGTCGAGCCGCTGGAGACCGAGCTGGGACGCAAGCGCGTCATCAATCAGTCCTCCTGCAACAAGGACTATTCCTGCGTGAAGGGTTTTTGCCCGTCCTTCGTCACGGTCGATGGCGGCAAGCCGCGCTCGCGCGCCCCGGCCGAGCTCGGCGAGATCGGCGTGATGCCGGAGCCCCTGACCAAGCCGTCGCTGGACCGGCCCTACAACGTCGCCGTCGGCGGCGTCGGCGGCACCGGTGTGCTGACGATCGGCGCGCTGCTCGGCATGGCCGCGCACATCGAGGGCAAGGCCTCGATGATCCTCGACATGTCGGGCCTCGCGCAGAAGGGCGGCGCGGTGCTCAGCCATGTCCGGCTGTCCGAGCACACCGCAGACGTGACCTGCTCGCGCATCGTCACCGGCACCGCGGATCTCGTCATCGCCGCCGACGAGGTCGTGGCCGGCGCCAAGGAGACGATTACGCTGTGCGACGCCGCGCGTACCCATGGCGTCATCAACAGCCATCTGATTCCGACCGCTGACTTCGTGCTCAACCGCGACTTCAACTTCCAGAACCGCAAGGTCACGAGCCTGCTGGAAACAGCACTGCATAAGGACTCGACCTTCCTCGATTTCACCAAGCCGGCCGAGGCGCTGCTTGGCGACAGCATCGCC
>JBARNF010000365.1:0-2253 GCA_049802835.1 Bradyrhizobium sp. | reverse complement strand
GTCCCTCGCACTGGAGCCGTTCGAGCCGGAGCCGGCCCCGGTCAGCCTGATCCATTCCGGCCAGGGCCTGCTGCCGCTCAAGCTCCGCGCCTTCCTGGCGTTCGCTGCGCCGCGCCTGAAGGCGCGGTTGGCGGCAAAGGGGGTGAGCCGGGGGGAAGGGGTATAAGGGAGCGTCGATGTGCGCCACGGCCGGACGGCCATGGTTTTGCGCGCGTATGGACGATGACCGTCCGGTCCACGAGACGGCGATGCGGCAGTCGAACCGTTCGGTCACGCATGACCGCCCCGCGGGCGCAGGCATCGCACGAGAACCTATGGTGGCCCACGCCGCGGGATTCGTTCCATGCGGCGTCACTGGATTGCCGGCAGACCGAACGCCACGACCTACGCTGCTACAGTGACGTCCGGGTTCAGGGGATGCGGTTGGTTGCGCTCATGACGCGCTCGAGTTCAGCCACCGCGCTGACGAACGCCGGGAGGGCGGTACGGGCCCTGGCAAGATTGTCATCGACGCGGGCCGGGTCGAGATCGAAGCCATAGCGGTGACGGACGACGTGCCGGAAGCCCTTCAGTTCCAGCAGCAGTCGATACAGATCGGCATCGAGCAGGGTTGGACGCTTGCCCTCGATGGTCGCCGACATCTGGTCGAGCAGATCCTGATGCGCCGACTCGCCGGTGGGGACGTAGCCGTCGATGTCGTTGGCGAGACTCAGCATCACGTCTTCGATGCCGTTGTAGATGTTGTGGATGCCGAGAGCGATCGCGGAATTGCGCGCCCACGCGTTCTCGACCCCATCCCGATCCTTGATCGAATCCAGATAGTTGTCGACCTGGCTCAATTCCTGCCGGGCGCGCTCAAGTTTGGTCGCGAGCTTTGCGAAGACCGGATGCCGGGTCGAGATCACGTTCGAACTCCTTCAGTTGCTCTGGCGTGAGATCGGCAGCATAGATCAGGTCGTAGGGGATGCCGGACCCGCGCATCGCGGCTGCGACGGCGCGCTCCACGATGGCCCGCCGTGATGTCGTCAGCTCACCGCGGACGAGAAGGTCGACGTCGGAATGCGACCTGAACGCGTCGCGCGCCAGCGAGCCGATCACGACGATGTCGATGCCGTCCGCGCGCAGCTCGCGCAGCAGCGGATCGACGCGGCTGATCGCCACCGCATGCCGTCGCGCCGTCCGTTCGCCGATGATGCTGTCGAGGCGCGTGACCATGTCGATCCGTTCCGAGCCCGGCCAACCGTTACGGCTGCCAAGCGACCCAAGGATAGCATTGAACCAGCGGCTGGGAAATGGCTTGGAGCGCGCCCTCCGGCCGTCTTAGTCGTGCGGCGATGGCGGCTCGACATCCTCGCCAGCCTCGAGACGCGACAGCCAAGCGTCGGCCTCATCGCCCGTCACGTGCAGCCCCGTAGACTGATAGTCGTCCCAGGCGGCCACGGCGTCCTGCCGCAAGAGAGCCCGGCGTTCCTCGCGCTCGACATACTGCTCGACGGCTTCGCGCACCAACGTTTCAGCCGGCTGCCGGCGCGCGTCAGCAAGCTGCTGCAGGCGGCTCTCGACGTCGGTGTGCAGTTCGAATTCCAAGGGCACGGTCGGCATTGGCTGTCTCGCGATCTGAAATCCGATATAGCATGTCTCGCATCTGATTTCACGTGCGGCGCAGCGCACGACGTCGCTCGACGGCCGGCGCTGCCTCCGAAGGGGCGATCCTAGATGGCCAGGAAGCTCAAGCCCATGCATCCCGGCGAGGTCCTGCGCGAGGAGTTCCTCGTTCCGCTCGCGATGTCGGCCGGTGCGCTCGCCAAGGTCTGCGGCCTGCCGCGGACCCGGATCGAGCGGATTGCCGGCGAGCAGACCGGCATCACGGCCGACACCGCGCTCCGTCTCGCCAAGGCGCTCGACACGACGCCGGAGCTCTGGCTCAATCTGCAGACGGATTGTGATGTCCAGCTCGCGAAGCGCGAGCTCGACAAGACCCTCGACCGCATCGAGACGGTGAGTAAGCCGCGGGCGGCTTGAGCTGCGGAGATGTCTTGGGCTGCGGCCAGTTGGGTAAAGTGCTGCCTTGAGGCGGCGCGTGCCTTGAGGCGGCGCGTGCCTGCCGTGTGATGAGCCTGCAGCCCGCGTGCACGGCGCCGGCGTCTAGTTGTATGCAGCGTCACCGTAATTCTACAACATCACGACGCCGGACACCCAGGCGCTGCTCGCCCAGCTGCCGCACGCGGCCGGCGTCGCCGCTCCGGTGCAGAC
>JBARNF010000364.1:0-7031 GCA_049802835.1 Bradyrhizobium sp. | reverse complement strand
GCCGCGACTTCGGCAAGGGCGGCCGCGACAAGCGCGACAGCGGCCCGGCGCTGCGGCCCTATGCGTCGAGCGGCGGCGGCGGTGGCAGGGATCGCGACCGGCCGGTCGATCCCAACTCGCCGTTCGCCAAGCTCGCGGCGCTCAAGGAGCAGCTCGCGGCGAACAACCGCAAGGATTGATCGGTAGCGACTGATCGGCCGCGACTGATTGGAAGGACAACGCCTACGTCCGATGCCCCGTCAGAGCGCCAACGCCTCGACAAATGGCTGTGGCACGCGCGGATCGTGAAGGCCCGCACCAGCGCCGCGGCGCTGGTCTCGAAGGGGCATGTCCGCATCAATGGCGTGCGCGAGACCTCACCGGGCCACGGCGTCAAGACCGGCGACGTGCTGACGATCGCGCTCGATCGCAGCGTGCGGGTGCTGAAGGTCACCGGCTTCGCCCCACGTCGCGGCGATGCAGCGTCGGTCGGTGGACTATATGACGATCTCGAGGATAGCGGCCGCTCGTGATCTGTTGCGCCTGCACAAAACGCGGCTCAGTTCTTGGTCCTGCTTGACTTGCGGCACACCACGTCCTGCGCTAGTGCAAGCCAGCCGATTTGTCGATCCGTTCCGGAGCCCTGGATGACTTACGTCGTCACCGAAAACTGCATCAAATGCAAATACACCGATTGCGTTGAGGTCTGCCCGGTAGACTGCTTCTACGAGGGCGACAATATGCTCGTCATTCATCCGGACGAATGCATCGATTGCGGCGTGTGTGAACCGGAATGCCCGGCCGATGCGATCAAGCCGGACACCGAGCCGGGGTTGGAGAAGTGGCTGGGCGTCAATGCCGAATATGCCAAGGCCTGGCCGAACATCACCCAGAAGAAAGACCCGCCCGGCGACGCCAAGGAGCACGATGGCGAGCAGGGCAAGTTCGAGAAATTTTTCTCATCCAAGCCTGGAAGCGGCGACTGATCGCGACCGGACAGCCGGGGCGCCGGACTGGTCCCCGGAGGATCGTGCGCAGCTTGCGGCCGATCGAAATCGAAGCGTCAAAACAACGATCTAGGACGACTTTGCGGCAGGCGGGTCCGCCCAGGACGGACCAAATCCAGTGCGCCTCACTTAACCCTAACTTTGCGGGTCCGTCACAATACCGCCCTCGCGCCCTCTAAATCATTGATTTTTGCGGGAAATGTGCTATATATGGCACAATCTCAGAGCCGAACCCGGCCATGCGTATATTTTTGGCCGCCCTTTTAGGTTCCCGCAACATCAAACAGGGGCGTGGCAGTTCCGCGCGCAGGCTGTGTCACAGAAAACGCGTAAAAAGAGTGCTTCCAAGAGTACAAAAAAAGCCGCCGCGGCGAGCCGCAGCGTTTCTAAGGGCCGTGCTCGTGCTCCTGTGAAGGAGGTTCGGGCTGCCGCGAAGGCGTCGGCTGCCAAGTCCACCAAGAACAAAAGAAGCGCAATGCCTGAAAAGACTGCCAAGCCTGCCGCGAAAGCACCCGCCGCCAAGACCACTGTTGCGAAGCCCACCGCCAAGCCGGCAGCGGCGTCGAAGGTTATCAAGACGGCCGTTCCTGCTGCTGCCCCTGCCGCCAAGCCCCCCGTTGCCGCCAAGCCGGCTGCTGCACCCGCGCCCGCTGCTGCGCCGCGCATCGAGGAGAAGAAGCTGCCCACTCAGCGCCAGGGTTTCAAGACCAACGAATTCGTCGTCTATCCGGCTCACGGCGTCGGCCAGATCCTGGCCATCGAGGAGCAGGAGATCGCGGGCGCCAAGCTCGAGCTGTTCGTCATCAACTTCATCAAGGACAAGATGACGCTGCGGGTGCCGACCGCCAAGGTCGCCAATGTCGGCATGCGCAAGCTGTCCGACCCGGCGCTGGTCAAGAAGGCGCTCGAGACGCTCAAGGGCCGTGCCCGCGTCAAGCGCACGATGTGGTCGCGCCGCGCCCAGGAATACGAAGCCAAGATCAATTCGGGCGACATCGTTGCGATCGCCGAGGTCGTGCGCGACCTCTATCGTTCGGAGTCGCAGCCCGAGCAGTCCTACAGCGAACGCCAGCTCTACGAGGCGGCGCTCGACCGGCTGTCGCGCGAGATCGCGGTCGTGCAGCACTCGACCGAGACCGAGGCCGTCAAGGAGATCGAGACGCAGCTCGCCAAGAGCCCGCGCCGCGGCGCCAAGACCGAAGCCGATGCGGTGGCCGAGGGTGAGGCGGACGCCGAGGGTGATGATATCGACGGCGACGACACCGCCGTGGCCGACGAGGCCGCCTGATCGATCGTTAGCGTTTTCCAATTAGTTGCTTACGAAAGCCCGGCCGCAAGGTCGGGCTTTTTGTTTGGGGCATGCACTCAAAGCGAGGCGCCGTCGTGACCGGCATCACCCTTTTTGTCACGACACCCGCGCGCAGCTCACGCAACTGCCTCGACTTGGCCGCGAGCCGCCTTGACGTCTCGCCCCGGCGGGCGGCCGAACAGGCGGCCGTATTCGCGCGTGAACTGGGGCACGCTTTCGTAACCTACAGCAAACGCCGCGCTGCTCGCGCTCATGCCTTCGGCCAGCATCAGCCGCCGCGCCTCGATCAGCCGCAGCTGCTTTTGAAATTGCAGCGGGGAGAGTGAGGTGTGCCTGCGGAAGTGCTGGTGGAAGGAGGACGGGCTCATGCCGGCAGCCGCCGCGAGCCGCTCGACCGGCAGGGACTGCGCGAACTCGGTTCGCAGCAGCGCCACCGCGCGGGCGACGCGCTGGGCATGGCTGTCGGGCCCGCCGACCCTGCGGATGGCCGCGCCATGCCGGCCTGCGAGCAGCCAATAATGCATCTCGCGCACGAGCTGAGCCTGCAGCACTTGCAATCCGATAGGACGATCGAGCAAGCACATCAGCCGTAGCGCGGCGTCGGTCACTTCCGCGTCGGTCGGCTCGACCCGGAGGGCGAAACCGTCGGCTGCCGTCGTGCCATCCATCTGCGCGATCAGCTCGGCGATCAGCGCGGAATCGAGCTCCAGCACCAGCGACAGATAGGGTGCAGCGCGGCCAGCGCGCGTGATTTGGCTGACGGTCGGCACGTCGGCCGTGATGATCAGCGAATCACCCGCGGAAAACGTGAAGCCCTGCGTCCCCATCGTGACCTGCTTGCTGCCCTGCACGATCAGGCACACCAGCGGCCGGGAGATCGCGTAGACGAGCTCGCTCGGCGCGGTCGCGCGCACCGCGGTCAATCCGGGGATCGGGGTCCTGGCGATCCCGGCTGCATCGGCGTGGACGGCGGCATAGCGGCTGACGGCATTGAGCAGGCTGGTCATGAGCGCAACCTAGCCCGCTCTCGCCGTGCGCGCACCCGGTTCTGGAGGATCAGGCAAGGAATGGCGCGGTTCCGGCAACTCGGCCGGCCGCCAGTGTCCGATATCGGACCGGTCAAACCCGACCGGAGGAAAAACCATGACCAAGATCGCGCTAGTCACCGGCGCCAGCCGTGGGCTCGGCCGCAGCGCCGCCCGTCACATTGCCCGTCACGGCGGTGACCTGATTCTCACCTATCAGAGCCGTGCGGAGGAGGCGCAGGCCGTCGTCGCTGAGATCGAGGCGATCGGCCGCAAGGCGCTGGCCTTCCAGCTCGACTACGGTAACGTCGCCGCCTTTGCGCCGTTCGCCGAGACATTGCGCGGAGCGCTGCGCCGGACTTGGCAGCGCGACACCTTCGACCACCTCGTCAACAATGCCGGCCATGGCGACTATGCGCTGATCGCCGATACGACGGAGGCGCAGTTCGACCGGCTGGTCGATGTTCACTTCAAGGGCGTCTATTTCCTGACCCAGGCGCTGCTGCCGCTGCTCGCCGATGGCGGCCGCATCGTCAATCTGTCGTCAGGCCTGACGCGGGTGTCGTTTCCGGGTTATGCTGCCTATGCGGCGGCGAAAGGCGCGGTCGAGGTGCTCTCCGTCTACTTGGCGAAGGAGCTAGGCAGCCGCCGCATCGCCGTGAATACGGTGGCACCGGGGGCGATCGAAACCGACTTCGGCGGCGGTGCCGTGCGCGACAATCCCGAGATCAACCAGCTGTTCGCCGGCATGACTGCGCTCGGCCGCGTCGGACTGCCCGACGACATCGGGCCGATGATTGCGAGCCTGCTGTCCGAGGACAACCGCTGGATCAATGCGCAGCGGATCGAAGTTTCCGGCGGCCAGGCGATCTGACCGAATCCGCAGGTAGGAGATCGCCGTGAGCGCCATTAGGGTACATTTGGGAACGATCGACCGCCTGTACATGCTCGATGGTGGCACGGCGATCGCGCCCGATCGGTCCGTCTACACGCCGGGCAAATGGCAGGGCCAGCCGGTCACGCTGAGCTGCAACGCCTATCTGCTGCAGCGGAGGGGCGAATGGATGTTGTGGGACACCGGCATCGACGAGAGCCTGGCGGATGCACCGGAAGGCCAGATCATCGCCCATAACATCAGGGGCCTCGTCGCAAAGCCTCTCACCGCTCAGCTTGCGGAGATCGGCCTTGCGCCGGCCGATATCGGGACGGTGCTGTTGTCCCACGCCCATTTCGATCACATCGGCAACGCCAAGCTGTTCCGACATGCGCGCTGGTACATCCAGCGGCGAGAGCACGAGGCGATGTTCGGCAAGGACTTCCGCGCTTTCGGCTACACGCCATCGCTTTATGACTGCCTCCGGCAGGCGCGCGTCGAATTGATGGACGGCGATGTCGATCTTCTTGGTGATGGCTCGGTGCGCGTCATCTCAACGCCTGGCCACACGCCGGGCCATTGCTCGCTGCTGGTGCGCCTCGCCCGCACCGGGCCGGTGCTGCTGTCGGGCGATGCGGCGCATGACAGCTACAACTTGGCGCATCGTTGCGTACCGACCATGAACGCAGGCGCCGAGGCGACGCTGGCGTCGATGGAGCGACTCGCTGAGACCGCCAATACTGAGCGCGCCCAGCTGTGGCTCAACCACGACACGGCGCAGTCGGCCAAGCTTGCGCACGCACCGGAGTATTTTGACTAGGGGAGCGTTCACTCGTCCTCGGTCAGCCCCGTCCGAGTCGCTGGTCCAAGCGGCAGCGTTCACCTCGATCACCGAGGCGCCGCGCGTCACTCCACCACGATCTTGACGCGGTCGCGGACCTTGACCTGGGCGCGGGCGTCGAGGCCGTTGAGCACACGGAAACGCTCGATCGGACGGTCGACACCGGTCATGCGGTGCGCCAGGGACTCGACGGTGTCACCCGGCTGCACGGTGATGACTTTGATGCGCAGCGGACGCGCCGACTGGATCTCGTCCAGACTGAGGCGGCGGAACGAGTTCACGGTCTCACGGGCATTGCGCTCGCTCTCGGTCGACTTCTGCCGCGATGCGAAGATGAAGCGGTAGACGTCGCTGCCGACGCGCAGCGCATAGACCTTGAACTGCCAGGGATCGCCGCTCGCCGTCGTGGAGGCCGCCGGGAAGCCGTTGATCGTCAGCTCCTCGGTCGCTGACTTGTCGACGTTCTCCATCCAGCCGGAGTTGAGGTAGTCGCCGAGCGTCTGCTGCGCCGGGACGCGGACCACGTCGAAGCGCATCGCCTGGGCGCCGCCCTCGCGCACGCCGATCACGGCCTGCGCGGTGTTGTCGAGCGTGAAGTTCTCCGGCGCCTGGAAGGTGAAGCCGAGCTTCGGGTGCAGGAAGCGCCGGCCGCGCACGAAGCCCTCGCTCGGGTCCTCGCCGTAGACGATGTTGTCGACGGCCGCCAGATAGGTCTCGCGATCATGCTCCTTGGCGTCCAGGGAGACATACTGCTTGGCGATCGCCGACGCGTTCTGCACCCGCTCCGGGGTCGCCGGATGCGATGAGAGGAAGTCCTGCGCCCGCGGATCGAGCGCGACCTTGCCCGCCTTCAGCTCGGCGTTGCGCTCCATCGAGGACAGGAAGCGCGAGGCTCCGTAAGGATCGAACTTGGCCTTGGCCGAGATGCCGACGCCGATACCGTCGGCCTCGAACTCCTGGGTGCGCGAGAAGCTCGCCATCGTCAGCTTGGTCTTGGCGAGCGCCAGCGCCGTCAGGTCCGGGTCGTTGCCCATGTCGGACACGACGCGGGTCACCACGGCCGCCTGACGCACCTGGTCCTCGCGGATCGCGGCGTGCCGCGCCAGCACGTGGGCCATCTCGTGGCTGAGCACGGAGGACAATTCCGAAGTGTCGTTGGCGAGCGCGATCAGGCCGCGCGTTACGTAGAGCTGCCCCGTGGGCAGCGCGAACGCGTTCACCGCACCCGAATTCAGGATCGTGACCTTGTAGCCCTGATCGGGGCGGTCGGACACCGCCACGAGGCGGTCGACGATCCGGCTGATCAGTCCTTCGAGCTGGGGGTCCTCGTAGGCGCCGCCATAGGTTGCGAGAATGCGCTCATGCTCGCGATCGCTTGCGGGCGTGGTCTGGACCATCGCCGGCTTCGGCCGCGGCGTCGGCATCGGCGCCGTCGCCTGCTGCAGCTTGCCCATGTCGCTGCAGCCGGCCAGCGCCAGCCCCAGGCACAGCAAAATCGGTGCGATCCGCGAACCGCAGCTCACTGTCGTCATGCGCCTTCGAACAGACAGGTTCACGTCGCTACTCACGTACCTTACGATCAGTTACCGCTCAAAATCTCGATCTGCGCGGGCTGCGTCAGTTCCATCCTCGGACCAGTATGCGCCTCGATCCATCCGCGCATGCGAACCCGTCGATTCGCAAGTGATTTGATGTCGATGCCGGCACCTTCGATTACCGCCATCATACGCTTTGGAATAGTCACCGCGAAGCCCCGTGTCCAGCTACGAGTGAAGTTGAGATAAGTTGCAGTCGATGTCTGTCGTACGGACAACACCTTGCCCTCGACAACCGTAAATAGCCCGGCCGCGGCCCAAATATCGTCTGGACTTTCCGTGTTTTTTATGACGGATCCGGCTGCCCAAATGCCCCGCTGCGACGTGCGCGCCTCGGTTTCGGACACGCGCAGGTTGAGTGCGCAATCGCTGTCCTGCACGTCCAGTCCCTGGAGCGCCGC
>JBARNF010000363.1:0-1529 GCA_049802835.1 Bradyrhizobium sp. | reverse complement strand
CCACGCATGTCTCCGGCTGCCTGCCGACGGTCTACGACATCCCGATCGCGCAGGTGAACTCGCGCTGCGTGTTCACCAACACGGTGCCGACGGGTCCTTATCGTGGCGCCGGCCGTCCGGAGGCAAGCTACATGCTGGAGCGCGTCATCGATGCCGCCGCCGACCTGACCGGCATCGACGCCGCGGAGCTGCGCCGGCGCAACCTGATTCCTCCTGAAAAAATGCCGTTCACTACCGCGTTCGGGAGCACTTACGACAGCGGCGACTTCCCCTCCGCTTTCGAACGTGCGCTCAAGCTCGCCGACTACGAGGGCTTCAGCGCGCGCCGGAAGGCTTCGAAAAAGGCCGGCAAACTGCGCGGCATCGGCATCGGCTGCTACCTGGAGATCGCCGGCGCATTTCCGGAAGAGGGCGCGCGCGTCAGCTTTCCCGGGGGCGGCAAAGTCAACGTCAGCATTGGTTCGGGCGCCAGCGGACAGGCACATCAGACCGTGTTCGGCAAGCTGGCGGCGCGCCGGCTCGGCATCGATGCTTCGGCGATTACTTTGCTCACTGGCGATTCCGATCGCGATGTGCCGGGCTTCGGCGCCGTCGCCTCGCGCTCAGCCATGATGTGCGGCAGCGCTATCGCGCAGACGATCGACAAAGTTCTGGAAAAGGGCAAGCGCGTTGCCGCAATGCTGCTGCAGGCGGCCGAAAGCGATGTGGTCTATGAGCAAGGCAAGTTCAGCGTGAAGAACCGCGAGGTCTCGCTGTTCGAAGTCGCTGAGCGTGCCGGCGAACTCAGGCGCCAGGGTGTAATTCCGGAAAGCCTCGATACCCTGGACAAGGTCAAATTGCCGCCGTCATTCCCCAACGGCTGTCACGTCGCCGAAGTGGAGATCAATCCCGCAACCGGCGCGACCGAGATCGTCAAATACGTTGCGGTCGGCGATTGCGGCGACGTAATCGACGACACCATCGTTGAGGCGCAGATTCATGGCGGTGTGGCGCAGGGCATCGGCCAGGCGCTGACCGAGGACACGATCTATGACACCGGCGGTCAGCTCGTCTCCGGCACTTTCATGGATTACGCCGTGCCGCGCGCCGACACCGTGCCGTCCATGACGGTCGAGCATCACCCGGTCGCTTGCCGGACCAATCCGATCGGCGCGAAAGGCACCGGTGAGGCAGGCACAACTGCCGCGCCGCCGGCGGTGATCAACGCCATTCTTGACGCGTTGCCGGAGGGCGCCCAGCTCGACATGCCGGCGACATCGGAACGCGTCTGGCAGGCACTCCAGCGCGCCAAATAGCGGTCGCTTGCCAGAAGAAAAAAACCCGCCACCCGAAGTTGGCGGGAGAGGGGGGAACGCGGCGGGGTCTTGCAAGACTCCGCGCAGTCAATCTGCATGAAATTCGGGAGGCCCGACGTGAGCCGGTTCACATTCGCCGGCAGGAAGTTTTGCTAGTTTGCAGATGCAAGAACCGAAGGGGACACGAGCATACGGAAGGTGAGGGGTGACCTGAGAAAAGCAGGAGTACCTCCA
>JBARNF010000362.1:0-1833 GCA_049802835.1 Bradyrhizobium sp. | reverse complement strand
ATTCGGTGGCTGGAGGCCGTTTCCAACTTGCCTGCTAACATCTGCTGTCACCTCCGTGAGCCGCCACGCAAGCGCAAAAAACAATGCGACCAGTTGGTTCTTCGCCTAAGCTAGCGCCTATGAGGGTTGGGGTGAGGGGCAGACGCTCGGGAAGTGTCCGTTGAGAGACCTGTACCCCCTCACCCGGATTGCATCTGACGATGCAATCCGACCTCTCCCCGCAAGCGGGGAGAGGTAAGGGCACCGCCCGCCATGTGCGAGTTGCAGCCAAAACTCCAGAGTCGAGGACTCAATCGATTGCGAGCACGTCGCCTGTCCCCGTTGTCGCGACCGGCAAAAGCTGGTATGAGCCGGCTCTCGCGCGACTGGCGACTTTGGATGGAGCACCATCGGGGAGCGCGGGATTGACCGCCGTGCGCCTGGGCAAAATGAACTCCTGCACAAGGACTCTGCCCATGACCAACCAGCTTCGTCGCGTTCACCGTGCTCTGTTATCCGTTTCCGACAAGACCGGCCTCGTCGAATTCGCGCGCTCGCTGGCAGCGCGCGGCGTCGAGTTGATCTCGACCGGCGGCACCGCGAAGGCCATCGCCGATGCCGGCCTCAAGGTGAAGGACGTCTCCGATCTGACCGGCTTTCCGGAGATGATGGACGGCCGCGTCAAGACCCTGCATCCCAAGGTTCATGGCGGCCTGCTCGCGATCCGCGGCAATGACGAGCATGCGGAGGCGATGAAGACCCACGGCATCGCGCCGATCGATCTGCTCGTCGTCAATCTCTATCCGTTCGAGGGGACGGTCGAGAGAGGGGCCGCGTTCAACGACTGCATCGAGAACATCGACATCGGCGGTCCGGCGATGATCCGCGCGGCCTCGAAGAACCACGACGATGTCGCTGTCGTCGTCGACATCAACGACTATCACGCCGTGCTGGACGACCTGGCGCGACACGACGGCTCGACCACGCTGCTGCTGCGCCGCCGTCTTGCCGCCAAGGCCTATGCGCGCACCGCCGCCTATGACGCCGCGATCTCCAACTGGTTCGCAGCGACCATCCAGAACGACGCCCCTGATTACCGCGCCTTCGGCGGCCGGCTGATCCAGCCGCTGCGCTACGGCGAGAACCCGCATCAGCAAGCGGCGTTCTACGCGCTGCCCGGCCGGCGCCCCGGCGTCGCCACCGCGCGCCAGCTGCAGGGCAAGGAGCTGTCCTACAACAACATCAACGACACCGACGCGGCCTATGAGTGCATCGCCGAGTTCGACCCGGCGCGCACCGCCGCCTGCGTCATCGTCAAGCATGCCAACCCGTGCGGCGTCGCCGAAGGCCCCGACCTCGTCACTGCCTATCAGAAGGCGCTGGCCTGCGATTCGACCTCGGCGTTCGGCGGCATCATCGCGATGAACCGCAAGCTCGACGCTGACACCGCGCGCGCGATCACCGGCATCTTCACCGAGGTGATCATCGCGCCCGACGCGACCGAGGAGGCGATCGCCATCATCGCCGGCCGCAAGAACTTGCGACTGCTACTGGCTGGCGACCTGCCCGATCCGCGCGAAGCGGGTCTCACCGCCAAGACGGTGGCCGGCGGGATGCTGGTGCAGAACCGCGACAATGCCGTGGTCGACGACATGACCTTGAAGGTGGTGACCAAGCGGGCGCCGACCGAGGCCGAGCTGCGCGATTTGCGCTTCGCCTTCCGTGTCGCCAAGCACGTCAAGTCGAACACCATCGTCTATGCCAAGGATTCGGCGACGGTCGGCATCGGCGCCGGCCAGATGAGCCGGGTCGATTCGGCCCGCATCGCCGCGCGCAAGGCGCTGGATGCCGCCG
>JBARNF010000361.1:0-1652 GCA_049802835.1 Bradyrhizobium sp. | reverse complement strand
TCGAAGTATTAGGTCCGGCGGGCGACCTGCCGATGCCGGTGTTCGGCGATCAGGAGTATCCGGAAGAGATCAGGCTCAAGTACCGCTTCCTCGATCTGCGGCGCGAACACCTGCACCAGAACATCATCAAGCGCGGGCAGATCATCGACAGCCTGCGCCGGCGCATGAAGGAGCAGGGCTTCTTCGAATTCCAGACGCCGATCCTGACCGCGTCCTCGCCGGAGGGCGCGCGCGACTTCCTGGTGCCGTCGCGCATCCATCCCGGCAAGTTCTACGCGCTGCCGCAGGCGCCGCAGCAGTACAAGCAGCTCTTGATGATGTCGGGCTTCGATCGCTACTTCCAGATCGCGCCGTGCTTCCGCGACGAGGACCCGCGCGCCGACCGCCTGCCGGGCGAGTTCTATCAGCTCGACGTCGAGATGAGCTTCGTCACCCAGGAGGACGTGTTCGCGGCGCTGGAGCCGGTCGTCACCGGCGTGTTCGAGGAATTCGCCAAGGGCAAGCCGGTCACCAAGGGCTGGCCGCGGATTCCGTTCGCGGAGGCGCTGCGCAAATACGGCACCGACAAGCCCGACCTGCGCAACCCGATCGAGATGCAGGACGTCTCCGAGCACTTCCGCGGCTCCGGCTTCAAGGTGTTCGCGCGCATGCTCGAAGACCCCAAGAACCAGGTCTGGGCGATCCCGGCTGCCGGTGGCGGCAGCCGCGCATTCTGCGACCGCATGAACTCGTGGGCGCAGGGCGAAGGCCAGCCGGGGCTGGGCTACATCATGTGGCGTGAGGGCGGCGAGGGCGCAGGCCCGCTCGCCAACAACATCGGCCCGGAGCGTACCGCTGCGATCAGGACGCAGCTCGGCACCAAGGAGGGCGATGCCGCCTTCTTCGTCGCCGGCGATCCCGACAAGTTCTGGAAGTTCGCAGGCCTTGCCCGCACCAGGGTCGGCGAGGAGTTGAACCTGATCGACAAGGAGCGCTTCGCGCTGGCCTGGATCGTCGACTTCCCGATGTACGAGTACAACGAGGACGACAAGAAGGTCGACTTCTCGCACAACCCGTTCTCGATGCCGCAGGGCGGCCTCGACGCGCTGCAGACGCAGGACCCGCTGACCATCAAGGCGTTCCAGTACGACATCGCCTGCAACGGCTATGAGATCGCCTCCGGCGGCATCCGCAACCACAAGCCGGAAGCGATGGTGAAGGCGTTCGAGATCGCCGGCTATGGCGAGCAGGAAGTAGTCGACCGCTTCGGCGGCATGTACCGCGCGTTCCAGTACGGCGCGCCGCCGCATGGCGGCATGGCCGCCGGCGTCGACCGCATCGTGATGCTGCTCTGCGGCACCAACAACCTGCGCGAGATCTCGCTGTTCCCGATGAACCAGCAGGCCATGGACCTGCTGATGGGCGCCCCGTCGGAAGCGAGCACCAAGCAGCTGCGCGAGCTGCACATCAAGACCAACCTGCCGAACAAGTAGTTCGGCAGGCACCATCGACGCTCCAACGCGCGTCATTGCGAGCGAAGCGAAGATGTAGATTCCATGGGGGAGCGGTGAGCGAGCCCTTCCGATAGGTTTGGGTTTCCACACTCGAACCCTCGGAGAGTCAGATGCAAGCATCAACCAATGGCACGCTCACCGCCGGAGATACTGGCACGA
>JBARNF010000360.1:0-2049 GCA_049802835.1 Bradyrhizobium sp. | reverse complement strand
CCTCAGCTCAATGGCCAGGCCCGCGTGTTCTCGTCGCCGCTGGCGCGCCGGTTGGCCAAGGATGCCGGCATCGATCTCGGCCGCATCACCGGCACCGGCCCGCATGGTCGCGTCATTGCGCGCGATGTCGACGAGGCGAAGTCGGGCAAGGGCCTCAAGGCGGCGCCGTCGGCTGCTCCCGCCGCTGCAGGCGCGCCTGCGCTGGCGCCGTCGATGTCGGACAAGCAGGTCCTGGCGCTGTTCGAGCCCGGCTCCTACGACGTCGTGCCGCATGACGGCATGCGCCGGACCATCGCGCAGCGTCTCACCGCCTCGGTGCAGACTGTTCCGCACTTCTATCTCACGATCGACTGCGACATCGGCAAGCTGCTGGCCGCGCGCGAGGAGATCAATGCGGCTGCTCCGAAGGACAAGGAGAAGAAGCCGCTCTACAAGCTCAGCGTGAACGACTTCGTCATCAAGGCGATGGCGGTCGCGCTGCAGAGGAAGCCGGACTGTAACGTCAGCTGGACCGAAGGCGGCATGCTCAAGCACAAGCATTCCGACATCGGCGTGGCGGTCGCGATGCCCGGCGGCCTGATCACCCCGATCATCCGCAAGGCCGAGACCAAGACGCTGTCGGCGATCTCGGGCGAGATGAAGGACTTCGCCGCGCGTGCCCGTGCCCGCAAGCTCAAGCCGGAGGAATATCAGGGCGGCACCACCGCGGTGTCGAACCTCGGCATGTACGGCATCAATCATTTCACGGCGGTGATCAACCCGCCGCATGCGACGATCCTGGCGGTCGGCACATCGGAGGAGCGGCCGGTGGTGCGCAACGGCAAGATCGAGATCGCGAGCATGATGAGCGTGACCCTGTCGTGCGATCACCGCGCGATCGACGGCGCGCTCGGTGCCGAATTGATCGGCGTCTTCAAGCAGCTGATCGAGAATCCCGTGATGATGATGGTGTGATCTTGCTTTCCGGAATGGGATGGCAAACGGGGCCAGCGCATGCGGATCAGAACGCGATGGCCCTGGATCACGGCGCTGGCGAGCGCCGCGTCGTTCGCCAATCCGCTCGGGATCGACGTTATCTATTCTGCCTTCTTCTCCGGCGAAGCGCTGTCGCGCGGCATCTGGGCGCCGATCGCGCTCGCCGGATTCGCTATCTGCGCCGTGCTGATGCTGCTGGAAGCCGTGATGCGAGCCATGATCTGGCGACGCTCCGTCCGCAGCACCACCACCGTCTGATTTCTGACTGCTTAAGTTGAACGGGAGCCGTCATGGCCGACACATCCTTCGACATCATCATCATCGGCTCCGGCCCGGGCGGCTATGTTGCCGCAATCCGCGCCGCGCAGCTCGGGTTCAAGACCGCGATCATCGAAAAATCCTATCTCGGCGGCATCTGCCTGAACTGGGGCTGCATCCCGACCAAGGCGCTGCTGCGCTCGGCCGAGATCTACCACTACATGCAGCACGCTGGGGATTACGGCCTGTCGGCGGAGAAGATCTCCTACGATCCGAAGGCCGTGGTGCAGCGTTCGCGCGGCGTCTCCAAGCGGCTGAACGACGGCGTCGGCTTCCTGATGAAGAAGAACAAGGTCCAGGTGATCTGGGGCAAGGCGGCGATCGATGCGCCCGGCAAGATCACGGTGACCAAGTCCGACGTCGAGGCGCCGAAGGGCGCGCTGGGCGAGGGTGCCTATCAGGCCAAGCACATCATCGTCGCCACCGGCGCGCGGCCGCGCGTGCTGCCGGGGTTGGAGCCGGACAAGAAGCTGGTCTGGACCTATTTCGAGGCGATGGTGCCGGAGAAGATGCCGAAGTCGTTGCTGGTGGTCGGCTCCGGCGCCATAGGCATCGAGTTCGCCTCGTTCTTCCGCACCATGGGCTCCGACGTGACGGTGGTCGAGGTGCTGCCGCAGATCCTTCCCGTCGAGGATGCCGAGATCGCAGGCCTCGCCCGCAAGCAGCTGGAGAAGCAGGGCCTCAAGATCATGACCGGAGCCAAGGTCACCAAGCTCGACAAGAAGAGCGACAGCGTGGTGGCGACGATCGACGACG
>JBARNF010000359.1:0-2806 GCA_049802835.1 Bradyrhizobium sp. | reverse complement strand
GTGGAAGACCGTCAGGATGGCGTGCTTGCGGCTCGAATACGAGCTTTCCTTCTGAAAGAACTCGAAGCCGATGCGCAATGAATCAATAGCGTTTTCGTAGATAGCACTCATAAAAATTTTAACCTTCAAAGAAGAAGCCCGACGCCCTGACCGCCGGGCTGCTTCTTCACCTCATCAGTTCGAGGAGGGACAGGGCGGCGATCACGTGCGCCATGTCCACCGTGACAATGACTTTCATCATGGAGATTGGAATCTCCTTTCTCATTAGTTGGCGCGGCCGCACCAGGTGTTTCCTTGGTTTCCAGAAAACCGGCTCGTGCAGGTGCCCAAGCTGCGGTTACGGGCGGTGGCCGGTCTCGTCGGCCGATCGTACTCCGTTGCCAGAGCAACCTGACGTTTATCATGATCGAGGGTAAGGGTTCCAGGATGCGGATGCCGACGAGCGGCAGCAGCGGCGGCTCCGGCATTGCACGTCCTCCGGTCCTGCCCATGCTGGTGGGTGCTGCTGGGCTGCCGGGCTGCTGGGTGCTGCTGCTTCCAGCGATATTTGCCTTGCAGCCTCTCGTTGGATCGATTTTCGACCGTAGGAGCGATTTTGAAGCGATTTCTGACGATCTGGTTTGGTTTTCGACCGAAAAGCGACTATATTAATTTTCGACGGCCTGACCTCTTTTGGAGCCAAATTCGACAGATTGAGTGAGTTTTCGACCATGGACCTTGATTTAACCACTCCCACCCTGTTCCAGGACAAGCCCCTGCCCGGCGAGGCAAGGCCTGTCGGCCTGTCGGCGCTGGTTCAGGCGCTGGCCATCAAGGCGCCGGTACGCCGCCCGAGCGCAATTTCCGAAAAGCACATTCGCGGCAGCTATCGCGATGAAGGCGAATGGCGGCTTTTTGACAAGCGCTACTGGCCGGGCCAAACGCTCGCCGACCACCTTAACTTCGCCCTGCGCCATGAGGACCTGGATCTGCTGGTGCTCAAACGGGTGTTCAAGGCGGTGCCGAAATCGGCAATCGAAGCATTTGTCCGCGAAGCGCCGACGGGCGTACCGGCGCGCCGTGTCTGGTTTCTATATGAGATGCTAACGGCAGAAACGCTAGACGTGGCGGAATCCCCGGCTATCGCAGCGGTCGATCTGCTCGACCCGAAAGCCTACTTCACGGGCAAGCCGAAAGTCTCGAAGAGGCACCGTGTCCGGGACAATCTGCTCGGAACGAAAGACTTTATTCCGATCATCCGCCGCACCCCGGCGCTGGCCGCATCCACGGAAAGCGCCCTCGCGGCAAAAGCGCGGGACACCGTCGGCCGCACCGGCGGGCACGTCGTCGCGCGCGCCGCCAGCTTTCTTCTGCTGGCCGACAGCCGCGCGAGTTTCGAGATCGAGGGCGAACACCCGCCGCGCAACCGGCTGGAGCGCTGGGGACGGGCTGTCGTCCAGGCCGGAAAACATCCCCTTACGCTGGAAGAGATCAACCGGCTTCATGGCGTCCTGATCGAAGACAACCGCCTCATCCGTCCCGGTCTCCGCCCCGACGGCGTTTTTCTCGGCGAGCGCGATCACGAGAACAATCCCATGCCGGAATTCATCGGCGCGCGTCCCGACGATCTCGACAGCCTGATGAAGGGCATGATTGCCGCGAACACACGCATGAGGGACGACGGCATAGATGCGGTCCTGCAAGCGGCATGCATAGCCTTTGGTTTCGTCTACGTCCATCCGTTCCAGGACGGCAACGGCCGTCTGCACCGCTGCCTGATCCACCATGTCCTTGCCGAGCGCAAATTCACGCCGCCCAACATGGTGTTCCCGGTTTCGTCAGTCATGCTGGACCGGATCGACGATTACCGCACGACGTTGCAGGCGCATTCCGGCCCGCTCATGGATTTCATCGAATGGAAATCGACGCCGGACAGGAATGTCGAGGTCCTGAACGGCACAGCCGACCTGTACCGATATTTCGACTGTACGGAAGAAGCGGAGTTTCTCTATCAGTGCGTCAAGCGCACCATAGAGCATGACCTTCCGCAGGAGATCGATTACCTGCGCCGCCACGACGAAGCGCGCCGCAGGATCATGGACACTGTCGAGATGCCGGACCGCCTCGCCGACGACCTGCTGCTGTTCATCCGCCAGAACAAAGGAACGCTGTCGAAGAGACGCCGCGAGCGCGAGTTCGCCAAATTGACAGACAACGAGGTCGCGGAGATCGAGGCCGTGGTGCGCGAGGCGTTCGACGGCTTTAAGGAAGCCGCCGCTGCCGACGATCAGCAAGCTTAATCAGTTGCGTTGAGACGAACAGCCGGACGAACGGGATGACCGACAAAAAGATACTGACCGAATACGAGGCAGCCGTGGCGACCGGCATGTCGCCCGAACTCTTGAGATGGCTGACGAAGAATCCCCCCAAGCAGGGCCTGTCGCGCGTTCTCAACGTCGAAAAGATCGAGAACGGTGTCTACTTTTACGAAGAGGCAGAGCTCCTCAACTTCAACAACTGGCTGAAAGCACCGTGGCCTCACAAACCGGGAAAGCGGCCCCACGTCCCGACGGCCATCAAGAGTGAAATCAAGGTGGAGGCCAACGGCGAATGCGCGATGTGCCACAAGCACAAGGATACTTGTGAGGCGGCGCATCTCGACCCGGTAGCGAAGAGCTTAAACAACCATCCGGAAAATCTGCTTTGGCTGTGCAGCAACCACCATACGGCCTACGACAAGGGCCTGTTTGGTCCCAAGGAGGAAGACGCCGACTTCGTCTTGAGCTTCAAACAAACACTTTATTATTTCAGGCGAACCATGTGGATG
>JBARNF010000358.1:0-11655 GCA_049802835.1 Bradyrhizobium sp. | reverse complement strand
ATCCAGAACGCGGAGGCGAAATAGAGCACCGCAGGGATCACCGCGGCCTTGACGATCTCCGAATATTGGACGCCCAGCGTCTCGGCCATGATGAAGGCGACCGCGCCCATCACCGGCGGCATGATCTGGCCGCCCATCGATGCCGTGGCCTCGACACCGGCCGCGAAGGCGCGGCGATAGCCGAACCTGATCATCAGCGGAATCGTGAACTGGCCGACGGTGACGACGTTGGCGACGCCGGAGCCGGAGATCGTTCCCATCATGCCGGAGGCGAACACGGCGACCTTGGCCGGGCCGCCGCGGGTGCGGCCGAACAGACCGAGCGAGACGTCGGTGAACAGCTGGATCATACCGGCATGTTCGAGGAACGAACCGAACAGGATGAACAGGAAGATGTAGGTGGCCGAGACATAGATCGGCACGCCGTAGAAGCCTTCGGTGCCGAACGACAGATGGGTCACGATCTGATCGAAATCATAGCCGCGATGGTTGAGCGGCGCGGGCAGATATTGGCCGAAGAACCAGTACAGCAGGCAGGCGCCGCACATCAGCGGCAGCGCCAGCCCCATCAGCCGGCGCGTGCCCTCGAAGATCAGCACCGCCAGCAAGGTTCCGACCACCAGATCGGCCCGGGTCGGATCGCCGTCCCGTGCGATCAGATCGGCATAGAAGATCCACTGATAGAGCCCGCACAGAAAGCCGATGGCGCCGACGGCCCAGCCGGCAATGCGTCCGGCATCGGACTTGGCGGTGAAATTGCCGATCAGGCCGAAGGTGAGCAGCAGCAGGAAGCCGACATGGACGCCGCGCACGACCTGGCTCGGCAGGTAGTTGAAGGCCGCGACATAGAGCTGGAATACGGCAAAGGCCAGTCCGATGCCGTAGGCGAGATAGCCCCAGCGTCCGGGGCCAAAGCCCTCCGGAAAGCCGTGCTCGAAATTGTCGAACTCGACCTTGACCGGCGTTTCCATGTTCACGGCTTCGATCGTCATGATCCCCCCAACGCCCGCAGGGGCTGCCTGACCATGGCCGCAACCACCTGAATGACAAGACTGCGCGGGGAGCTCTCCCGCGCAGTCATATGCGAACGATCCAGCCCGTCATGGAGGCCGGACGAGCGGCGCCCTTACTTGAGGACGCCCTTTTCCTTGTAGTAGCGGATGGCGCCCGGATGCAGCGGCACCGGGCTGTCCTGCGCTGCGGTCTCCAGCTTGATCTCCTTGCCGGCGGCATGCGCATTGGCAAGCTCCGGCAGGGATTCGAAGATCAGCTTGGTCATCTGGTAGGCGAGGTCGTCGGAGACGGCCGAACTGGTGACGAGATAGTTGATCACGGCCGCGGTCGGCACGTCCTTGTCCTGGCCGGTATAGGTGTTGGCCGGGATGGTCGCCGCCACGAAGGGGGGCCCGATCTTGTCGACGACCTCTTTCGGCACCGACACAACGGTGATCGGCGACGACGTCGACAGGTCCTTCAGCGAAGCGACGCCGAGCCCGGCCGACTGCAGCGTCGCGCCCAACTGCCGGTTCTTCATCAGATCGACGGACTCGGCGAACGGCAGATATTCGACCTTGCCGAGATCCTTGTAGCTCATGCCTGCCGCACCGAGGATGGCGCGCGAGTTGAGCTCGGTGCCGGATTTCGGCGCGCCGACGGACAGGCTCTTACCCTTCAGATCCGCCAGCGTCTTGATGCCGGACTCGGCGGTCGCGACGATCTGGATGTAGTTCGGATAGATCGCGCCCAGCGTGCGCAGCTTGTCCAGCTTGGTCTTGAAGCCCGCTTCCTCGTCGCCGTTCCAGGCCGCTTTCAGGGAGTCGCCGAGCGCGAAAGCGAGCTCGCCGCGGCCCTGCTGCAGCAGGATCAGGTTCTCGACCGAGGCCTTGGTGGCCTGCACCTGGGTCTTCACATTGGGGATCTTGTCGCCGTAGATCTTCCCGATCGCGACGCCGAGCGGATAATAGACGCCGGAGGTGCCGCCGGTCAGCACGTTGATGAAGCTCTGCGCCCGCGCCGCGGGCGCCGCGAGCAGGCAGGCGGCTGCCAGAACGAAACCGGTTGCAGTGCCAGAGAATTTCGAGAAACGCATGGATCCTCCCATTGATTTTGCGGCAAATTGGACGGCTGAGGGCGCTGGGTCAACCCATCCGATAGACTGGCGCACCAGCTTCTCCGACCCTCGCGCCGCGAGGCCGGAACAATGCGCCACAACTTCAATCTTACATTGACGATGTCAGGCGCTTGAACCGCAGGTGCGGCCGAGAGCGGCGGGCCCTCACGTCTCGCGCGGCGCTCATCATTGGAACGTCATGTCGAGGCATTTGGAGATGTCCGAGCCGAGCCCGGACGAGATCGTGATGCAGCCCCGCACCTTCTGCTGGGTCGTGTCCGCCACCCAGATCGAATAGCCGCCATTGCCGAAGAAAGAATTGGTGTTCGCCGGCTCGGTCTCGGTGGCGTCGAACTCATATTTCGAGTCGGTGTCGAACACGCGCGGCTTCTTGGTGCAGCCGCCGTCGGTCTGGACGTTGATGACCTCCTTGTTGTCCCGGGTCAGCGACAGCGAGACCTGGCAGCGGAAATATTCCGACGTCTTGACGTTGAAGAGGTAGGCGTAGGACTTGCAGACGGCCGTATTGAGCTTGCCGGCCGAGAGACCGCGGCTGCAGGCAATGCGCTGGTTACTGGACAGCTTGAAGTCGTCGGCCCGGGCGGCGGAGGCCCACGTCACCAGTGACAACGCCGCAACGACACCGATCTTCGTGACGAGGTTCATCCGAATCATCCCCAGGCTGATTTCTTGGTCTATGTTTCTAAACCACGCTGCAGGATAATCGCGAGATGAGCGAGTGGAAAATCCCGGAGCAACCGCCGCCTGCCCGTGGGCCGGCGGCGTTGACGCCACGATTTCGTTCGCGATTTGTTCGAGAGCATCCCCCGAGAACCGCTGCTGGAGGAGGACCATGAAGACGCTAGTCTCGATGACATTTATTGCCTTGGGGACGCTCGGCGCCCTGACGGGCGCAGCCCTTGCGGCGCCGCCGGAGCCGTGGGAGCTGAAACCCGACGTGGGCTACGCCTATGGCAAGGACGGCAGGACGCTCGCCTACAAGATGGGCACCAAGAACGCCGACATGCTGTTGAAGGGCGCCAAGAAGGTACCGAAGGGAACGCTGTTCTTCGTTGGACAGAACGGGCAGCTCTACATGCGGAGCGGCTCCTATCTGGAGGGCGACGGCAGCTTCTCGTTCGGCGCGGATGATTGAGCTCGCTTTATCAAAGGCGTCGTCCCTGCGGAAGCAGGGGCTCATAACCACCGTCCTCGGTTGTTGAGCACGCTGGAGCGACGTTCTTCGTATTCACTACGGCCTGCGGTTATGGATCCCGGGTCGGCGCCTTGCCGTCGCCATGCGACGCCAAGGCTTGCCCGGGACGACGGCGGTATGTGCGGCGAGATCGCGCTTCCCACGCCGACGCGACGGCACCAGCCGCCCCCGTCAGAACGCCGCCGCCAGCTCCCTCGCGCCAGGCAGGCCGCTCAGCGAATCCATCCTGGCATCGGTCACCGCAAGTAGCTTCGCCACCGTGTTGTGGCGAACCGCGACGGGGTTGCGCTCGTAGCCGCCGCGCTGGAAGAAATTCGCCGTCGGCACCTGATCACGCATCTCCAGCGGCATCGTCACCATGTCGTAGCCGGTGCCGTCGCCGGTCAAGTTCATCATTTCGAGCTCGGCCGCCGAAAGCGGCCGCGTGTAGCCCTTGGTGCGCGCGAACACGACCGACGTCAGGAGCTTGTGGGTCTGCAGCATCGGGCCGACATCGATGTCGAGCACCATCGCATGCATGGCCCAGCCCTGCTCCGTGTTGCCGATCTTCTCATGCGCCGACCAGTCGTCCGGCACCGAGCGCGCGATCGCGACCATCTTCTTCAGCACCGCGAGCTTGTGCTCCATCGCTGCCCGCGCTGCCCCACCGCTCTGGGCGACGCGCTCGCCGAGCAGGCGGATGAACAGCGGACCCTGCTCGGCCAGCAGCTCGACGCTGTTGGTGGTCAATAGCTGATTGTAGCCGATCGCCGTCGAGATCGCCCGATTGCCCTTGAATCCCGATTGTGAATCGTGCCTGCCGTTGCCGCCGGTCTCGAAGGCATAGACCCGCACCGCCTGCTCGCGCGTGAGCCCGGCAGCCGCAGCGAACCGGGCATAGGCGCGCTTGAAGTCGGTGTCGTTGGTTGGCCGCTGCGGCGACCATTGGAAATGCTCCTGGGCCGCCTTCAGGAGGTCGGCGACCACCGGAATGTATTTGCGCTCGCGCGGCTCGCCCTCCGGCTCCGGCTCGGGGTTCACCGGCCGCTTCGGCCCGGCATAGACCGGCGGCTGCTCCAGCACATAGTCGTCGAGCCCGATCGGCTGGCGGTCGCGGCGCTTGGCATTGCGGACGCGGCGCTTGTCGGCGATCGCCTTCCAATAGGCGCCGGCCTCCTGGTCGAACTCCGCACGCGCCTGCTGATATTCGGCGAGCCTGCGCTGGTATTCCGCGATCGCCGCAGGCGAGGCCATCTGCGCCAGCGCCTCGCGTGGCGCTGAGGCCACATCAGGTTCCGCGGCCAGCAAAGGCAGCGCCCCGGAGACGGCGCAGGCGAGGATCAGGGCAAGCGTGCGAATCGGCTGATGCAGCATGCCGCCTTTGTAGCCGAAACCGCGGCTACTTCCAGGCAAACACCGGCTGTTCCAGATTGTGGACGCGGGTGCCACGACCAGCCAGCACCTCGCGGAACTGATAGATCAGCGCCGCGGTGGGCGCGTGAATGATGCCCTCGCGGGCATGGAAACGAATCACGCGCCGGCTGCTCTCGCGGATCGCGGTGAAGTCGAACGCGTCATCCGCCGTGATCGCGTCGAGGCCGATCCGGTGCACCGAAGCGACCTCGTCCGGATTCGGCGTGAGCGTGCGACCATTGGCCGCCCATACGATGACGGGGGTAATCAGATAGCCGGAGCGGGTCGGGTAATCGTCGAGCAGGCCCAGCACGGCGTCCGGCGCCAAGATCAACCCAAGCTCTTCCGCCAGCTCCCGCAAGGCGGCCTCGACCGGTGTTTCGCCCGCATCACACCGCCCGCCCGGCAGCGCCCATTGCCCGCCATGACTGCGCAACCCCGCGGCGCGCAAGGTCAGCAGCAGCGCCGTGGCGCCGGTCTCGTGATCAGGAGCCAGCGCGATGGCCACCGCCGCACGCTTGAGGGAAGTCGTCGGCATGATCTCGTCCAGGCGCACGAAGCCGGCACAGCAGCTCTCGATTTTCCGCCTGGTGGCATCGTCGAACGGCATGGGCATGCAGCTTGACTACACCAGGCCGGCGACGGATGAAACGACCGCGTGCCGACATGCGGCGACGGGAAGGATGTCACACATGACGAAATCGGCCGCGGCGAGAATGAAGTCCGACGGCTGGGAGATCGTCGACACCTCCGGCTTCCTGCATCTGATCGGCCCGCTGTGGCAGCGCATCGTCGACGGCATCCACGAATATGCCTTGGTGACCGAGGACAAGCATCACAACCGCCGCGGCCTGGTCCAGGGCGGCGTGATCATGACGCTGGCCGACCGCAGCTGCGGCATGACCGCCCGTTACGCCTCCGGCAAGGAGCAGATGGCGACCGTGCAGTTCGACACGCAATTCGTCGACTCCGGCAAGATCGGTGACACGCTGGTGTCGCGCCCGCATGTGGTGCGGATCACCCGCAGCCTGGTGTTCATCACGACCGAGGTCACGGCCGGAGCCCGCGTGATCGCGATGGCAAGCGGGGTGTTCAAGATTCTGAAGAGCGAATGAGAACGCCGCCCTGTCCGCGTCATTGCGAGCGTAGCGACGTGTCCGCCGAAGCCCGGCGGGCGAAGGCGGAAGCAATCCAGAGTCCCTCTGTGGAGACAAGTCTGGATTTCTTCGCTACGTTCGCAATGACGCGCTGAGACAGCTATCCTGCCCCTCCGGCCGTGGGCTGGAAGTACGAAAGAACAGAGTCGAACACATGCATTATCGCCAGCTCGGCCGCTCCGGCCTGAAGGTCTCCCCGATCTGCCTGGGGACGATGATGTTCGGCGGCCCGACCGACGAACCGACGTCGGGACGCCTCATCGCGAAGGCGCGCGACGCCGGCATCAACTTCATCGACACGGCCGACGCCTACAACAACGGCGTATCGGAAGAGGTCGTCGGCCGCGCCATCGCCGGAGAGCGCGACTGCTGGATCGTCGCGACCAAGCTCGCCAATCCGATGGGCGATGATCCCAACCGCGCCGGCCTGTCGCGGCGCTGGGTACTGCAGGCGGCAGAGGAAAGCCTGAAACGGCTGGGCACGGGGCACATCGACATCTACTACCTGCACAAGGAAGATCACACGACGCCGCTGGAGGAGACCGTGCGCGCGATCGGCGACCTCATGCGCGCCGGCAAGATCCGCTATTTCGGTGTTTCCAACTACCGCGCCTGGCGCGTCGCCGAGATCTGCAACATCTGCGACCGTCTGGGCATCGAGCGCCCCGTGGTCAGCCAGCCCTACTACAACGCGATGAACCGGATGCCCGAGGTCGAGCACCTGCCGGCCTGCAGCCATTACGGGCTCGGCGTCGTGCCCTACAGCCCGCTGGCGCGCGGCGTGCTCACCGGCAAGTACAGCTCCGACGCGCCGCCCGACAAGGACAGCCGTGCCGGGCGCAACGACACGAGGATGATGCAGACGGAGTGGCGGCCGGAGTCCTTGAAGCTGGCACAGGAGATCAAGCGCCATGCCGATTCCAAGGGCTTTGCGCCCGGCCAGTTCGCCGTGGCCTGGGTGCTGAACTCGGCCTTTGTCAGTTCCGTCATCGCGGGTCCGCGCACCGAGGCGCAATGGGACGACTACATCCGCGCGCTCGATTATCCCTATGCCGCAGACGACGAGGCACTGATCGATCGACTGGTCGTGACGGGTCATGCCTCGACACCCGGCTACAACGACCCAGCCTATCCGATCGAAGGCCGCAGGCCGCGGGTGGGGTGACATGGAGGAGGATCGCTACGGACTGCAATTGTCGACCGACTCCACCGCGGCGGCGGCCGCCTATCGCGAGGGTGTCGATCTCCTGCTCGCGTTCTGGCCGGGCGCCGCAGAGGCGTTCGAGCGGGCGATCACGCTCGATCCGGATTTCGCGTTGGCGCATGCCGGGCGCGCGCGCATTCACGCGATCTATCAGCAGCGCGAGCCTGCGCTGCAGACGATCGGACGCGCGCGCAAGCTCGTCGCGACACGCGGCAGCGCCCGCGAACAGAGCCATGTCGCGACGCTCTCGCTCGCCATCGAAGGCCGCGGCGCGGACGCGTTGACCTCGACGCTGTCGCACCTTGGTAGTTGGCCGCGGGACGCGATGGTGATGGCGCTGTCGCTGGGCGCATTCGGCCTGCTGGCCTTCTCCGGCCGCGCCGATCACGACGCTGCCCGGCGCGAGCTGTGCGACAGCTTTGCCGCCGCCTATGGCGAGGACTGGTGGTTCATGTCGAACCATGGCTGGGCGCTGACCGAGGCGGGCGAGCCCGCGAAAGGCCGCGACATCACCACCCGCGCCTTCGCGCTGCGCCGGAACAACGCCTACGCCGTGCATGCGCTGCTGCATGCCATGTTCGAGGACGGCTCGGTGGACGAGGCCGATGCGCTCGTCACGGACTGGATCGGCGGCTACGATCGCGCCGGCATGCTGTGCGGCCATATCTGCTGGCACCAGGCGCTCGGCGCACTGGACCGGGGCGATGCGGCGAAGGCGTTGGCGGTCTACACCGACGTGCTCCGGCCGACGATGGACTCGGCGCCGCCGCTCAACACGCTGTCCGACTGCGCCTCGCTGCTGTGGCGGCTGACGGCCGAACAGCACCCCATTCCCCCCGGCGCCTGGGCCGAGGTGTCGACCTATGCGCACAACCGTTTTGCCGGATCGACCCTGGCCTTCGCGGAGATGCACCTGGTGATGATCGCTGCGGCGACGCATGACAGCGCCGGCCTCAAGGGGCGGCTCGCGGCCATGGAGCGGCGGCTGGCCGAAGGCAATCTCGCAGCCGGCCGCATCGTGCCGAACATGCTGCGGGCCCTGCGCGCCTTCGCTGACGGCAATTGGCGCGGCTGCGCGCGCGAGCTTGCACCCGTCATCGGCGATCTCGCCCGCGTCGGCGGCAGCCACGCCCAGCGCGCGGTGATCGAGGGCACCTACATCCTGGCGCTGATCCGCAGCGGCGCATTGGCCCAGGCGCGCGGCGTGCTCGATGCTCGCCTGCACCGCCGGCCCTCGGCGCGCGATGAGCGGTGGCGCGCACTCACGGCTGAATGACGGACGCTATCCCTCGGTCTCCAATCCCGTCGGCATCGGCACGTTCTCGGAGCTCAGCTTGAGACCGGCGGCCAGCGCCACGGTCTCCAGCAGCGCCGCAAAGTCCTTCTCCAGATAGGCGGCGGGATCAGTCTGCAGCGAGGCCGCGCCGACATGGGCCTGCAGCGCCTCGCGGGTCGCTGCCGTCACCGGCATCGCCACGTCGAGCTGGCGCGCCGCGGCCAGGCCGAGATCGAGATCCTTGCGCAACAGCGGCGGCGTGAACGTCGTGGTCCAGTCGAGATTGACCAGCGCGTTGCTCTTGTACTTCGTGAACGTCGAACCCATGACGCTCGCATTCATGAAGTTCAGGAAGGCATGGCGCGGCACGCCCGCCTTCTGCGCCAGGATCGTGATCTCGGCGAGGTTCTGGATGACGACGCCGAGGAACACATTGTGCGCAATCTTGCAGATGCGCGCGAGCTCGCCCTCACCGACATAGGACACGCCGGAAACGGCGATCTTGGCAAGAAAGGGTTCGATGACCTCGAATGCGGCCTTGGGGCCGGACACGACCGAGGACAGCTTGCCGGCCTTGACGCATTTGCCGTTGCCCGACACCGGCGCACGCACGAACGCGCAGCCGAGCTGCTTCAGCTTCGCCGCGATCACCTCCGACTGCTCGACGCCGATCGAGGAGCAGTCGACCAGGATCTTCGGCCGCGATCCCGCGCTGGCGGCAACCAGGCCGCTCTCACCGAAATAGACCTGCTCGAGATCCTTGCCCGTCGACACCATCGTGAACACGATGTCGCGGGAGGCGAGATCGCTCGGGTGGTCGACGATCACGCCACCTTTGGCAGCGAGCGGCTCGGCCTTGGCGCGGGTGCGATTGTAGATCGAGACCTTGTGACCAGCCTTCAGAAGGCGCTCGGCCATGGGATAGCCCATGCGCCCCATACCGATCCAGCCGAGCGAATGCGTCGTAGTCATTGTCGTCTCCTCGTCCTACTCATCACGAATTCCGTCATTGCGAGGAGCGAAGCGACGAAGCAATCCAGAGTCACGGCTGTCGCCCTGGATTGCTTCCGCCTTCGCTCTTCGAGCTACGGCGGACAAGTCGCTTCGCTCGCAATGACGAAAACACGAAGACCACTTCACTGGTCGCACTGTCCGCTCGCCTAATAGCGGTTGGCGATCGGCAGTTCCTCAGCCGGAAACAGCGTGATCACCTGACAGCCCTTGTCGGTCACCACGACCTCCTCCTCGATCCGCGCGGCGGAGAAGCCGTCGGTGGCGGGGCAGTAGGTTTCCAGCGCGAACACCATGCCGGTCTTGATCTCCATCGGATTCTCCAACGAGACCAGCCGCGAGATGATGGGACGCTCGTGCAGCGCGAGGCCAAGACCGTGGCCGAACTGCAGCCCGAACGCCGCCATCTCCGAGGGAAAGCCGAACTCTTCCGCCTTCGGCCAGACCTTGGCGACGGTGTCGGTGGAGACGCCGGGCTTGATCAAGGCAATCGCGCTGTCGAGCCATTCGCGGCACTGCTTGTAGGCGTCGTGCTGGGCGGGCGTGGCGCGGCCGACATTGAAGGTGCGGTAATAGCAGGTGCGGTAGCCCTGATAGGACTGCAGGATGTCGAAGAACGCCTGGTCGCCGGGGCGCAAAATGCGGTCGGTGAAATTGTGCGGGTGCGGATTGCAGCGTTCGCCGGAGATCGCGTTGATCGCCTCGACGTCATCGGAGCCCATCTCGTAGAGCATCTTGTTGGCAAGGGCGACGATGTCGTTCTCGCGGATGCCCGGCTTCAGGTTCTCGTAGATCGAGTGGTAGACGCCGTCGACCATGGCCGCGGCCTGATTCAGGAGCATGATCTCGTCGATGTTCTTGATCTCGCGCGCGTCCAGCATCACCTGCTGGCCATCGACCACCTTCATGCCGGCCTTCTGCAGCTCGAAGAACATCGCGGTCTCGGCGAGGTCGACGCCCACGGGCATGTCGGCGACGCCGGCTGCGCGGAGGAGACTCATGACCTCCTCGGCATGCGCCTTCATCAGGCCGACCGCTGGCGGCACGGTGCCGCGCATCCCGAGCATGCCGGCACGGCAATTCTCCGGCGCCAGCCAGTCGCAGAACAGACGATGGTGCACGGCCGCCGAGCCGAAATCCCACACGATCGGCTCGCCATCGCCGGCCAGCAGCGCGAACCGGCACAGCTTGTCACGCTCCCATTCGCCGATCTTGGTGCCGGAGACGTAGCGGATGTTGTTGACATCGAACAGCAGCAACGCACCGCAGCCGGAGTTTTTCAGGGCCACCCGAGCCCGCGCCAACCGGTAGCGCCTGAGACGGTCGAAATCGACACGACGCTCGAAATCCACCGAGACGTGGCCGTGCGAGGGAATCGCACGATTCCAGCGCCAATGCGGATCGAGGTGCTCGGGGCTGACAAGATGCGGCTTCAGCGCGCTCGCTGTCATGTGGACGTTTCCCATTGTTCTATTGCAATCGATTGCAATGCCGGATTTATTGCATACACGCAAAGCGTGTCAAGGTATAGCATGATCAAAACGTCGTTGCGCTGCGACATCAGAGGCTGGGAATGAAGCGGACATTACGATCGGCATCAGGCCTGCATGCGGCGTCCTCGCGCCCGACGATCAAGGACGTCGCCGCCCGTTGCGGTGTGCATCCCTCGACGGTCTCGCGCGCCCTCAGCCCGGCGATGAAGCACCTGGTCGCTGCCGATGTCGCCGACCGGATCCAGGCGGCGGCCAACGCGCTCGGTTACCGGCTGAACATGGCCGCCAAGGGCCTGCGCACCGGACGCAGCGGCCTGATCGGCGTGCTCGCGCCCGATATCGCCGACCCCGGCTTTCCGCCGGTCCTGTCCGGCATCGCCGATCATCTCCATGCGCAGGGTTATGCAACCATCGTGGCCGACGCCGGCACAGAGGGGTCGGAGCAGGATCTCGTCGACCGTCTGATCGCCCGCGGCGTCGACGGTCTGGTGCTCGCCACGGTGACCTTGCACGACCAGGTCGTAAAGCACTGCCTGGATGCGGCGCTGCCTGTGGTGCTGGTCAATCGCGTCGATGCCGCTGGACAGCTGCCCTCGGCGGCCAGTGATGACGCCGCCGGCATGCGCCTCGCCGTCGAACATCTCGTCGCGCTCGGCCATCGGCGCATTGGTCATGTCGCAGGCCCGCAGCACATCTCGACCGGCGCGCGCCGACGCGCTGGCTTCGAGGCCAGCGTCAGGGCCGCCGGCCTGTCCGTGCGCCATGCGCCGGTCGAAACCGTCGAGGCCTATACGCG
>JBARNF010000357.1:0-5109 GCA_049802835.1 Bradyrhizobium sp. | reverse complement strand
GGGGGCGGAAGCGAGGCCGATCCGTTTCGTCCAGATCGGTTCCGTCAGCGGCGGCGACATCACGCTGCCGAGCGCGGTGCTGCGCGCATCGGCCATCGAATTGATGGGCAGCGGCATCGGCAGCATCTCGCTCGAACGCCTGATCGCGGCCACCGGCGAGCTGTTGCAGGCAGCCATCCCTGCCCGGCTCGAGATCGCGGTCGATCCGATCCCGCTGAGTGCGATCGAACACCACTGGGCCAGGGATGATGCCACCCGCCGCATCGTGCTCACCATGTGAAAGCCGGGACAGTCACGAAACGACGAGCTGGCCGGCTGTCTGCGAAAGCAATTTACCCGGGCACAAATATGGGTTATTTACCCGGGCTAAATTGGAGCTCCCCTCATGACCCCCGACCAGCGCAAGGCGGCTGTCGCCGCCTACAAGGAACGCAAGACCGCAGCCGGCATCTTCGCCGTGATCTGTGCCGCCACGGGCGAGCGCTGGATCGGCTGCGCGCCGGACCTGAGCACCATCCAGAACCGCCTCTGGTTCACCCTGCGCCAGGGTGGCCATCGCCGCGGCGGGCTGCAGGCGGCCTGGACCGCGCATGGTCCCGAGGCGTTCAGCCTCGCGGTGGTGGAGACGCTGGATGAGGAGACGCTCGGCTACGTGCGCGACCGCGTGTTCGCGGAGCGCCAGACCCATTGGTGTGCGGTTCACCGGGCTGAGGCGATCTGACCAGGCCCGGGGCGGACATTCGCTTCATTGTCATTGCGCCGCAATATCGTCGGCGGACGAGCACATCGCCACGGGCCGATCAGGAGACTGGCGCGACGGCGTCCTGTTGCTTAAGGAAGCGTTATCGTTCTCTTTGTCGTTGGCGGAAGAGTTCCTATCTCCGCAGGACTTCGTTGCGATTCGCGTCATATCTGCGTCATCCTGCCGGAGCGGCTCGGCTCGAAGGTTGACGTTCGTACGGCGGCAGTATTGGTACACCGGATGAACATTGCGACCACACGCGTGCCCAGCAAGACGTCGACGTCCCTGCCGAACATCCTGACCTATACGCGGATCGCCGCGATACCGGTCGTGGTCGGCTGCATCTATGCACAGTCCATCATGGACTATCCGCTGTGGCTGCGCTGGGTCGCGGTCGCCGTGTTCATCGCGGCCGGCGTCACCGACTATCTCGACGGCTATTACGCCCGCATCTGGAACCAGCAGTCGGCGTTCGGCCGCATGCTCGACCCGATCGCCGACAAGCTGCTGGTGGCCTCGTGCCTCTTGATGCTGGCCGCCGACAACAGCATCCATGGTTGGACCCTGTGGGCTGCGATCGTGATCCTGTGCCGCGAGATCCTGGTCTCGGGCCTGCGCGAATATCTCGCCGCGCTGCGCGTCAGCGTGCCCGTGACCAAGGTGGCCAAGTGGAAGACCACCATGCAGCTGGTCGCGATCGGCTTTCTGCTGGCGGGTGAAGCCGGCGACCTCATGGTGTCGGCGGTTTCCCCTCAGCTCGGCCCGCTCGTCACCCAGATCGGATTGCTGCTGCTGTGGGCCTCGGCGATCTTCACGATCTATACCGGTTACGACTATTTCCGCGCCGGCATCCACCACCTCATCGCGGAAGACGAGCGATGAAGGTAAAATATTTCGCCTGGGTGCGTGAGCGCGTCGGCAAGGCCGAGGAGACCATCGAGCCGCCGGAGAGCGTTCGCACGGTCGGCGAATTGATCGCCTGGCTGACCGCGCGCGGCGAAGGCTACGCCTATGCGTTCGAGAAGCCGAAGGTGATCCGCGCGGCGATCGACCAGACCCACGTACAGCCCGACGCCGCGATATCAGGCGCCCGCGAGATCGCGTTCTTCCCGCCGATGACCGGCGGCTGAGACGGCGCGAGCAACACGCGAGCAGAAGAAGACCAGTCCATGACCGCGATCGTCACCGTGCGCGTGCAGCAAGAGGATTTCGACACGGCGGCGGAGATCGCGGCGCTCTCCCGCGGCCGCACCGACATCGGCGCCGTCGTCAGCTTTTCCGGCCTGTGCCGCGGCAACGACCATGAGAGGCCGATCACGGCGCTGACGCTCGAGCACTATCCCGGCATGGCGGACGCGGAGATCATGCGCCACGCCGAGGAGGCGATGGCGCGCTGGCCGCTGCAGGGGCTCACGGTGATCCACCGCTTCGGCCTGATACGGCCGGGCGAGAACATCGTGCTGGTGGTCACCGCCTCGAGCCACCGCCAGGCGGCGTTCGAGGCTGCGGAGTTCCTGATGGATTATCTCAAGACCAACGCCCCGTTCTGGAAGCGTGAGGAGACCGAGCACGGCGGCAGCTGGATCGAGGCCAAGAGCCACGACGATGCCGCAACCGCACGCTGGACATCGTGATGGCAAAGCAGGTCAAGACGGCAGCGCCCCGCAAGGCGCCGGCCCCCAAGCTACCGAAGGTCGGTGCAGGCGAGCTGCTGACACTGCTCGATTACCTGCGCTACGCGGTCAGCCGCTTCCAGCAGGCCGATCTGGTGTTCGCGCACGGCACCACCGATCCCGTGTCCGAGGCCGCGTTCTTGATCGGCGAAGCGCTGCATCTGCGTCCCGATCAGTTCGAGACCTTCGTGACGGCACGGGTCACTGCCGCCGAAGGCAAGGCGATCCTCGACCTGATCACCGCCCGAATCACCACGCACAAGCCGGCGGCCTATCTGGTCAACAAGGTCTACCTGCGCGGCCTGCCGTTCTATGTCGACGAGCGCGTCATCGTGCCGCGGTCGTTCATCGGCGAGCTGCTCGAGACGCATTTCGGCGGCGCCGAGGGCGACGGCACCTCGCTGATCGACGATCCCCTGGCCGTCGACAGCGTGCTCGATCTCTGCACCGGCTCCGGGTGCCTGGCGGTCCTGGCCAGCCGTCATTTTCCCAACGCCGCGATCGATGCCGTCGACATCTCCAAGGATGCGCTCGCGGTCGCCGCGCGGAACGTCGCCGACTACGGCCTCGCGGAGCAGATCTCGCTGCATCGCGGCGACCTGTTCGCGCCGCTGAGCCAGCGCCGCTACGACCTGATCGTCACCAATCCGCCCTATGTCGATGCCGAGGGCATGGCCGGCCTGCCCAGGGAATGCCGCGCCGAGCCGGCGCTGGCCTTCGACGGCGGCACCGACGGGCTCGACATCATCCACCGCATCCTCAGCCAGGCCCGCGACCATCTGACCGCCGAAGGCGGGCTGCTCTGCGAGGTCGGCCGCGATCGCCCGCAAATCGAGGCCGCCTACCCCGACCTGCCGCTGCTCTGGCTCGACACCGAGGACTCCGAGGGCGAGGTGTTCTGGATCACCGCGCGCGATTTGGTCTGACGACGGCCGGCGCGCGTCTGGCACGAAATGACGCAGCGACTTCCAGGATTCGGCACAATCTGCTGCCGCTGTGCAGAAACCGCTCACCAGGGCAGCAGGAACGCGGGACCTTTGACATTTCCGTCGGCCCGCGAAGCTGATAGCTTGGCTGCGGCCCGGATCATCGGCTGACCACGTCGGCGCGCGCATTCAGGCCCATCACGCACGATCCGTTTCGGCGAGCTGTTCTGGCAACGGGTTCGCCATCTTTCCGGATCATGCTGCCGCCGTCGCCCTATCTGCCTTGAACGTCCGAAGAGGTCCCCATGCTGGACAAGAGCCCCCGCCCCGCCGTCACCGTTCCGAACGATCTTGCCGCGCATTGGATGCCGTTCACCGCGAACCGCTCCTTCAAGAAGAACCCGCGCCTGCTCGCCGGTGCCAAGGACATGCACTACATCACGGTCGACGGCCGCAAGATCATCGATGCCGCTGCCGGCATGTGGTGCTGCAACGCCGGCCACGGCCGCAGCCAGATCGCCGAGGCGATCGGCAAGCAGGCCGCCGCGCTCGACTACGCGCCGCCGTTCCAGTTCGGCATTCCCCAGGCGTTCGAGCTCGCGAGCCGCATCGCCGACCTCGCGCCCGCCGGCCTCGACCACGTGTTCTTCTGCAACTCCGGCTCCGAGGCGGCAGACACCGCGCTGAAGATGGCGCTCGCCTATCACCAGATCAACGGCCAGGGCAGCCGCACCCGACTGATCGGCCGCGTGCGCGGCTATCATGGCGTCGGCTTCGGCGGCACCTCGGTCGGCGGCATCGTCAACAACCGCAAGCTGTTCGGCACCCTGCTGACCGGCGTCGATCACATCCCGGCCACCTATGACCGCGACAAGCAGGCCTTCACCAAGGGCGAGCCGGAGTATGGCGCGCACTTCGCCGATGAGCTCGAGAACCTCGTCAACCTGCATGGCGCCAACACCATCGCCGCCGTCATCGTCGAGCCGATGGCCGGCTCCACCGGCGTGATCCCGGCGCCGAAGGGCTATCTCAAGCGTCTGCGCGAGATCACCCAGAAGCACGGCATCCTCCTGATCTTCGACGAGGTCATCACCGGCTTCGGCCGCCTCGGCTATGCCTTCGCCGCCGAGCGCTACGGCGTGACGCCTGACCTGCTCACCTTCGCCAAGGGCGTCACCAACGGCGCCGCGCCGATGGGCGGCGTGCTAGTGCGCGACACCATCCACGACGCCTTCATGAGCGGCCCCGAGCACATGGTGGAGTTCACCCACGGCTACACCTACTCGGCGCATCCGATCGCCTGCGCCGCGGGTCTCGCCACGCTCGACATCTACCGCGACGACAAGCTGTTCGAGCATGCCCGTGCGATGGAGCCGAAATTCGCCGACGCTGTGATGTCGCTGAAGGGCCTGCCGAACGTGCTCGACATCCGCACCGTCGGTCTCACCGCCGGCATCGACCTCGCGCCGCTGCCGGATGCCGTCGGCAAGCGCGGCTACTCGGCGATGGATGCGGCCTTCCACGACAACGACCTGATGCTGCGCATCGCCGGCGACACCCTGGCGCTGACCCCGCCGCTGATCGTCAGCGAGGATCAGATCGGCGAGATCGTCGAGAAGGTCGGCAAGGTCATCAAGGCCGTGGCGTAAGGCCGCTGCAGCGCCAACAAAGCGTTCAATAGAATGGCGGCCCTCGTGGCCGCCATTTCCTTATTTGGACTGCTTCCCGGGAGCCGTCATTCCGGGGCGATCGCCAACGCGGCCACGCG
>JBARNF010000356.1:0-1755 GCA_049802835.1 Bradyrhizobium sp. | reverse complement strand
GACAGCGGCTGGTACCAGACATAGGCGAACTGCAGCAGATCGGTACGCGATGGATCGACCATGCGCGTCTGCAGGTACCGTACGAAGTCGGCCTCGGGGACAGGCATGGTCCCGAGAAACTGCGCGGCCAGGAACAGCGCTCCGAGACCGAGCAGCGCGCTTCCGCCTGCAGCCAGATCGAGGCGCGTGACGTTGCGTGTCGTGTAGTAACGTAGCACGACGATCGCGGCGACCGTCGGCACATACATCAGGAGATGGATGTGATGAATGAGTATCAGGGCGGCCGACAACAGCGCTGCGAGTAGGACGTAAGCAAGCGAGCCGGCGGGCACCAGCAGCAGGATGATCGCGGCGAGGCAGCCATAGATGTCAAAATGCCCGAGCGTGAACAGGAAGTTCTTGAAGACGAACGGCGAGCCCGCGGTAAACACGAACAGCGGCAGCTGTGCGCGGTCGAAGCCGAAGGTCCGGCGAAACAGCTGCAGGAACAGAGCGAACGTGATCAGCCAGACGCTGCCGGCCAGCGCGAACACCAGCCAGACCGGCACCTTGGTCGTGAATAGTCCGACCACAGCGCCGATCAGTGCGCGCTTGATGAAGCCGTTGTGATAGTCGACCAGCAGATGGATGTAGGGAATGTAGGGCGGCAGCGTGATCTTGTGCAGGAATACGCCGAGCATCACGGCGGCGTTGACGGCGAGCATCGCGCGCCAGTGGGAGAGCGACGGCCGCAAGCCTATTTTCCGGGTGAATGATGAGGCGCGAAGCTGCAGCACCGCACTCACCTCGCCGCGCATGCGGCAGGGCTATCGCATATGGCTGAAGAGCTCCAAGAGGAAGCTGTCGTCCCATCCCGCGCGCTTGAGTTTGCGGCGTATCGAGGCGGGATCCGGGGATGCCTGCAAGATGTTGAGAGCGAGCCTGCGCACGATGGCGAGGTTTTCGGGGGCATTGTCTTTTCTCGCTCGATTGCGGTCCTCGGCAAAGTGCACGTCGAGGATCCAATGAAGGGTATTCTCGACGCCCCAACGACTTCGGGTGACCTGCAGCGGTGTCTTGGGCGCGACGCCCCCTCGCCGGGGATCGGCGAAGGCGAGGCCGGCGGGGAGGCGTCGCGGCGCACCGTATCATAATCGCGCTGCGCCGCCGATTGTTGCGGGAGAACGATCCGAGGGCTCAGGGAGAGATCCTCATGGTGAGGAGCGCCGCAGGCGCGTCTCGAACCATCAGGCCTGGGTCGCCCGTCACGAGCGCGCAAGGCCGAGGCCTGGTCGGCGGCATGCCGCCGCGCCAATACGCGTCTTCCGATTTACAGCTCAAACAGCTTCGGACACGGCTCCGCGATCTCGCGGCTCATGTCGCCCGAGTCCTACATCGATCATGTCCCTCAAAAATCGAGAGGGCGCGGGGAATGCCGGATGCTGGCCGCACCCATGGCCCGCCTGCAGAAAAAAATGCAGGCGGCAGGTACCACAGGTTCAGCCGAAACAACCGGCATTCCCCGCGCGACGGTCTTCACGCTTATACGCAGTCTCCCTGGTGCGCCGGGCTTGTTGGCCACCATGGCGACGATGCGCTTGCGCGCATCGCGCTGGACACCAGCATCGGGGTGTCAGGACCCTGCGACTTCACGTCCGCAGTCCAACCGTTCGTCGGCGCGCCCGAAGACACGCTGCGGCAGACCGCGGCCATCGCTCCCCGCCTCGCGTGTCGTGACGATCGCGCGCAACGCCCCTCTCGTCGAGGCGGGATGCG
>JBARNF010000355.1:0-5202 GCA_049802835.1 Bradyrhizobium sp. | reverse complement strand
GATCGGCGGGAACGACGCTGAGCGACGCCGTCGCGCACGGCGACCTGCCGGGCATCTCGCACGCGCTGATCGATGGCGAGCCGGTGGTAACGGGGCGCAGCCGGCAGACGCCGCCGCCCACCCGGCGCGCATTCTTCTGCTGCTGCAGCACCGGCGGTTTCGAGGCGCGCGGCGTCTAGACGATCGCGCTCCCGCTCCGCATCTTGCGTGTTGCGCCGCGCAAATAATCGCGCCGTGCGCGCAAGGAAGTGTGTGATCTTGCGTAGGGCGCGCGCAATTGACGAGCGAAATAATAGCGGGCATACAAGATCAGAAATACAAAAACTCGGGCAATCGCATCCACGTCACAGGTTCTAATCCCTCGACAGGAGGTTCACGCATGCGTGCGACGTATTTCGCGGTGATGACCGCTGCGAGCCTTGCGGCAACGGCCGCCACGGCTCAGACCAAATGGGACATGCCCACGGGCTACGCTCCGAGCAACTTCCACACGGTCAACATCGAGAAGTTCGCAGAGAGCGTGAAGGCGGCGACCGCCGGCAAGCTGCTCATCAACGTCCATTCCAACGCGTCGCTGTTCAAGGCTCCCGAGATCAAGCGCGCGGTGCAGACCGGCCAGGCGCAGATCGGCGAAGTCCTGATGGTCCTCCTGTCGAACGAGAACCCGATGTTCGACATCGACGGCCTCCCGTTCTTCGCGACGAGCTACGACGCGGCGGAGAAGCTCGCCCGCGTCCAGCGCCCCTATGTGGAGAAGCTGCTGGAGAAGCAGGGCATCAAGCTCTTGTTCGCCGTGCCATGGCCGCCGCAGGGCATCCAGGTCAACAAGCCCATCAACTCCATCAAGGACATGGAAGGCCTGACCTGGCGCGCCTACAGCAAGCAGACCGCGCGCATCGGCGAGCTGATCAAGGCGCGGCCGGTGACCATCCAGGCCGCCGAGGTGTCGCAGGCGCTGGTGACCGGCAAGGTCAATTCCTACATCGCGTCGGCGCAGTCGGGCGTCGACTACAAGATGTGGGAGGCGCTGACGCATTTCTACGACGTCCAGGCCTGGCTGCCGAAGAACATGATCATCGTCAACAAGGCGGCGTTCGACGCGCTCGACAAGGCGACCCAGGACACGCTGATGGCCGAGGCGCGCAAGGCCGAGGCCGCCGGCTTCGCCGCCAGCAAGCAGACCGCCGAGGACACCAAGAAGACCCTCGCCGACAAGGGCGTGAAGGTGCTGCCGCCGAGCCCGGCGCTCGCCGCCGAGCTCGCCAAGATCGGCGACACCATGCTGGCCGAGTGGCTCAAGGACGCAGGTCCCGACGGCGCCGCGCTGGTCGCCGACTTCCGCAAGTAACGCGAGCCCGACGAAACGGACAGCAACGATGAGACGCGCGCTCGACCGACTCTACCTGGCATGTGCCATCCTGGCCGGGATCGCGCTCGTCGCCGTCTTCGTCCTCATCATGCTGCAGGTCGGCGGCGCGCCGTTCGGCTACACGCCGCGCGCCGCCGACGAGTTCGCCGGCTACGCCATGGCGGCGTCCGCCTTCCTCGCCTTTCCCTATGCCTTCCGCCGCGGCGACCACATCCGCGTGGTGCTGCTGGTGGACCGGCTGAAGGGATCGGCGCGGCGGGTGTCGGACATCCTGGTGCTGCTGATCACCACCTACCTGGTCGGCTACTTCGCCTGGTACTCGGTGCGGCTCGCCTGGCAGTCCTGGGTGTTCAACGAGCTGAGTCAGGGTCTGGTGCCGTTTCCCATGTGGGCGCCGCAGGCGACCATGGCGCTCGGCAACGTGGTTTTTCTCATCGCGGTCTTGGACACGCTGGTCGAAGTCCTGCGCGGCGGCCGCATCGTCGACGGCGACTCCGCAGACTCGACCGCGGATCGGTAAGGTCATGGGAACCATCGAATTCACCGTCCTGCTGATCGCGAGCCTGTTCCTGCTGCTCGGCAGCGGGGTGTGGATCGGCCTGTCGCTGATCGGCGTCTCGATCCTCAGCATGCTCTTGTTCTCGACGCGCCCCGCCGGCGATTCGATGGCGATCACCGTGTGGGGCTCGCTGTCGAGCTGGGCGCTGACGCCGCTGCCGCTGTTCATCTGGATGGGCGAGATCCTGTTCCGCTCCAAGCTCTCGGAGATGATGTTCGGCGCGCTCGCGCCCTGGATGTCGCGGCTGCCGGGGCGGCTGCTGCAGACCAACGTGGTCGGCTGCGCCATCTTCGCGGCGATCTCCGGCTCCTCGGCGGCGACCTGCGCCACCATCGGCAAGATCACCCTGCCGGAGCTGCGCCGGCGCGGCTATCCGGAATCGATGGCGGTCGGCTCGCTCGCCGGCGCCGGCACGCTCGGCCTGCTGATCCCGCCCTCGATCATCATGATCGTCTACGGCGTCGCCGCCGACGTCTCCATCAGCAAGCTGTTCATCGGCGGCGTCCTGCCCGGCCTCCTGCTCGCCGTCCTGTTCATGACCTATGTGGGCGTGTGGTCGCTGATCAACTCCGACAAGATCCCGACCGAGGAGATCACCCGCAGCTTCGTCGAGCGCATCCGCCGCTCGGCCGGCATCATTCCGCCGGTGCTCCTCATCGCCTCGGTGCTGGGATCGATCTACACCGGCATCGCCACCGCCACCGAGGCGGCGGCGGTCGGCGTGTTCGCGTCGCTCGTCCTGTCGGCGGCGCAGCGCGGCCTCACCTGGCAGGTGTTCGTCGCCAGCATCTCCGGCGCGCTGCGCACCTCGGCCATGATCATGCTGATCATGGCCGGCTCCTCGTTCCTCACCCTGGCGATGGGCTTCACCGGCCTGCCGCGCAATCTCGCCGCCTGGGTGAACGAGCTGGGGTTGACGCCGAACCAGCTCATCATCGCGCTGACCCTGCTCTATGTCGTGCTCGGCTGCTTCCTCGACGGCATCTCCATGGTGGTGCTCACCATGGCGGTGCTGCTCCCCATGGTGCAGCAGGCCGGCATCGACCTCCTGTGGTTCGGCATCTTCATCGTCCTCGTGGTGGAGATGGCGCAGGTGACCCCGCCGGTCGGCTTCAACCTGTTCGTGCTGCAGGGGATGACCGGGCACTCGATCGGCTATGTCAGCCGGGCGGCATTCCCGTTCTTCCTGCTGATGGTCGTCGCGGTCGCCCTCATCTGGGCGTTTCCCTCCATCGTGCTGATCCTGCCGGAAGGCATGATGGGGCGCTGAACCGGCGGATCCGCGCCTCTCTCTCGAGATTGATCGGATCGGCGGGCGAGCGCGCGCTTGAGCGCGGCTGCCTTTCGCGATAAGGCCAGAGCGCCCCGTGGCCGCATCCGAGAGCCGAAGCATCATGAGAGATCACAACCTCGCGCACGCGTTCGCCTACACCGATCTGCGTCAGTGGATCGCCGAGGCCGACAAGGTCGGCGAGATCAAGCGCCTCAAGGGGCTGAGCTGGCAGCGCGAGATCGGCATGGTCGGCGCCATGCTGCAGCGCGCGCAGCGCGGCCCCTGCGCCATCTTCGAGGACATTCCCGGCGTCCCCAAGGGCTTTCGCGTGTTGAGCAATTTCTTCGGCGGCAAGCGCGCCAACATCACGCTGGGCTTCCCGCCCGGGCTGACGCGGGTCGAGCTCAGCGATGCGTTTCTCAAGGTCTACAAGGACCCCGACAACAAGCCGATCCGCCACACGATCGTCGACACCGGCCCGGTGTTCGAGAACGTCGTGACCGGCGAGAACGTGGACGTCACCATGTTCCCGGCGCCGCAGTGGCACGAGGGGGACGGCGGGCGCTACATCGGCACCGGCTGCTACAGCGTGACGCGCGACCCCGACGACGGCTGGCTCAATCAGGGCACCTACCGCGTCATGGTGCACGACAAGACTTCGGTCGGCATCTACATCTCTCCCGGCAAGCACGGCCGCATGCACCGCGACAAATACGCGGCGCGCGGCGAGCGGATGCCGATGGCGATCGTGCTGGGCGGCAATCCCATGCAGTTCCTGCTCACCGGCAACGAGATCCCCTACGGCGTGACCGAGTACGACGTGCTCGGCGGCCTCTACAAGAAGCCGGTCGAATGCGTGCGCGGCAAGATCACCGGGCTCCCCTTCCCCAAGGACGCGGAGATCGTGCTGGAAGGCTGGATCGACCCGAACGAGTTCCGCGCCGAAGGTCCGCTCGGCGAATGGACCGGCTATTACGCCTCGGGCGCGCGGCCGGAGCCGGTGATGCGGGTGGAGGCGATCTACCATCGCAACGACCCGATCATTCTCGGCTGCGTGCACGAGCTCGGCCCGAGCGAATACGCACGCTATCGCGCCATCACCCGCTCGGCCCTCCTCAAGGAGGCGCTGCGCGCCTCCGGCGTGCCGGACGTCACCGGCGTGTGGGCGCACGAGGTCGGCGGCGCGCGCATGCTGGTCGCGGTGGCGATCAAGCAGCGCTATCCCGGCCATGCGCGGCAGGCAGGCCACGTCGCCTGCCAGTGCCAGGTGGGCGCCTATGCGGGCAAATACGTCGTGGTGGTGGACGACGACATCGACGTCTCCGATCTCGACGAGATGCTGTGGGCGATGCTGACGCGCTCCGATCCGGCGACGTCGATCGACATCATCCGAAAGACCTGGTCGACGCCGCTCGACCCGCGCATTCCGCCGGAGCAGCGCGCCCAGGGCGACTTCACCAACAGCCGCGCCATCATCGACGCCTGCCGCCCGTTCCACTGGCGCGACACGTTCGCCAAGGTGAACATGCCGAGCCGGGAGATCGTGCAGGAGACGCGCGAGCGGTTCGGCTGGATTCTGGAGGAAGGCGCGGGCGCGTAGCGCGCCTGAACCATTCGTCGGAGTACCGCGCGGGCCTCTTGCGCCACCTCTCCCCGCGTGCGGGGAGAGGGTTCGCGCCCGTCGCGTGGTGAGGGCCGCAACCCTCAGATCTTGGAAATCTCCAGCGTCGACTTGGCGAAAAGCTCCTCCGGCTTCATGTGCCTTATGGCGAGACCCTGCTGATAGGAATAGCGGGCCATCGCCTCGATGTCGTGTCGGCTCTCGGCGACGCCGTAGCGCCAATAGTCCGGCCCCATCAGGGCGATCGTCTCCAGCGCCTCGGCCTCGACCCAGGGCAGCGTCACGTAGAGCGCGGTCACGTCGCGCACGTCGCGCATCGCCACCGCCTTGGCGGCGACGAACGCCTTGTACACGCTCGCCGGCAGCCAGGGATGCTGCTC
>JBARNF010000354.1:0-4573 GCA_049802835.1 Bradyrhizobium sp. | reverse complement strand
GGCACCTGCATGGCGCCGGTCAGCACCATGCCCGCGAGCCAGAACAGCATCATGATGCCGTAGGGCAATCCAGGCGCGACCGCATAGGCGAAACCGCCGAGCGCAGGACCGGTGATGGTCGCGAGCTGCGCCGCGCCGCTCGACAACGCGCTGGCCCGCTGCAGGGTGCCCGTCGGCGCGATCAGCGGCAGCAGCGCCGCGGTGGCCGGGCTTTCGAACGCACCGGCGATGCCGAGCACGAAGGTGGCCGCGAACAGCTGGAATTCGCCGAGTTGGCCGGCAGTGGCGCCCCAGCACAGATAAAGCGCGGTGAGCGCTTCAGTGAGCTGGCAGAGCTGCACGACGCGCTTGCGCTGAAATCGGTCGGCGGCGCTGCCGGCGACGAACACCAGCAGTGCCGTCGGCAGGAACTGGATCAGCCCGACCATGCCGAGGTCGAAGGCGCGCCCGGTGAGATCGTAGATCTGCCAGCCGATTGCGACAGCGGCGATCTGGCTGGAGAAGCGCGACAGGCTGCGCGAGGAGAGGAAGAGGAGGAACGAGCCTTGCCTCAGCAGGGAGCTCGCGCCGATCGGGAGAGTGGACGGCATGATGGCGCTTGGGTGACGCAGGCCCCTCCCCTTGTCAATCTGACCTCGGCGCATGGCATTGCGCGCGGCTGTTCCCTGCGCTCATAATGAACGGGGTTCGGGGGATCTGATGCTTCAGCTGCAATCGGCGTTCGGAATCGTCGCGCTGCTCGCGATCGCGTGGGGGCTCGGCGAAAACCGGCGTGCGGTGTCGCTGAAGCAGGCCGCGCTCGGCCTCGCGGTGACGATCCTCACCGCGGTCGTCCTGCTCAAGGTGCCCACGGTCGCCCGCGCCTTCGGCGCCATCAACGACGCCGTCGGTGCGATCTCGGCCGCCTCGCGTGCCGGCACCGCGTTCGTGTTCGGCTATGTCGGCGGCGGCGTCCTGCCCTTCGACCTCAAGGCGCCCGGCGCCGATTTCGTGCTCGCGTTCCAGGCGCTGCCGATCGTGCTGGTGATGAGCGTGCTGACGACGCTGCTGTTCTATTGGCGGGTGCTGCCGCCCTTGGTGCGCGGCATGGCCTGGCTGCTGGAGCGCACCCTCGGCGTCGGCGGCGCCGTCGGCCTCTCCACCGCCGCCAACGTCTTCCTTGGCATGGTCGAGGCGCCCTTGTTCATCCGCCCGTATCTGGCGCAGATGACGCGCAGCGAGTTGTTTCTCGTCATGACCGGCGGCATGGCCGGCATCGCCGGCACCGTGCTGGTGCTCTACGCGACGTTGCTGGCGCCGCTGATCCCCGACGCCGCCGCGCATTTCGTGATCGCCTCGGTGCTCGGTGCGCCCGCCGCGATCCTTGTCAGCCTGATCATGGTGCCGGAAACATCGAAAGATCTCACCGGCGGCGCGCTCGGCGATCCCGACATGCAGGCCTCCTCGACGATGGACGCGATCGTCAAAGGCACTAGCGCCGGGCTCGAGCTCTTGATGAACATCGTCGCGCTGCTGCTGGTGCTGGTCGCGCTGGTGCATCTCGCCAACGCCATCCTGTCGCTGCTGCCCGCGGTCGGCGGCGCCGACATCTCGCTGCAACGGCTGCTCGGCCTGGTCATGGCGCCGGTGTGCTGGCTGATGGGCCTGCCGTGGTCGCAGGCGGTGACGGCCGGCAGCCTGATGGGCACCAAGACGGTGCTGAACGAGCTGATCGCCTATGTCGAGCTGGCGAAGCTCGACACGACCGTGCTCGATCCGCGCGCGCGACTGATCATGCTCTATGCGCTGTGCGGCTTCGCCAACTTCGCCAGCCTCGGCATCATGATCGGCGGCCTCGGCACCATGGCCCCGACACGCCGCGACGAGATCAACGCGCTCGGGCTGAAATCAATCGTCTCGGGCACCCTCACCACCTGCCTGATGGGCGCGATCGTCGGCGTGCTGACGTGAGCTGAATTCGGTCACGCTTGGAAGCAGCAGCGGCGCGACCTTCGCCATGACGTAGTCGGAGCCTTCCGCCGTCAGATGCGCGTGGTCGAACGACAACGGGACGTCGCCGACCGTCAGCGGACAACGGCGCGGCTCGCAGACCGTCGACAGGATCGAGAGATATGTGAACCCCTCCCCGGTCGGCAGCGCCGCCTGCATCGCCTCATCCAGCGCAAAGATGTCCGAGCGCGTGAACGTCTCGGGATCCGGCGTGACGCCGCGCAGCGTGGCGCGCGCCAGCATCGAGGGCAGCCGCGTGCGAAATTGGACGGAGGGACCGAGCAGGACCACGGGAATGCCGGCGTCGTGCAGGCGCGCCAGTGTCTGCCTGAGGTCGGCCACCATGCCGTCGAAACGCGGCGGGCGCGCATTCTCGAGCCAGTCCGCCGACATCACCACGAGATCGGGCCGCGCTTGCGCGAGATAGTCGCGCATCTGGCTTGCGAACGCGCGGCAGGATGCGACGCCTTGCGTTTCCGCGCTGAAGGTCGGCATGCAGGTGGGCTGGCTCGCCTGCATGATGTTGACGCTCTCGGCGTCCAGGCTCGCCGTCAGACCGTGGTAGTAATGCGCAGCGAAACTGTCGCCCCACAGCAGGATATTGGTCTTGCCGGAAACGAGACGCAGACAATCGTCGGGAACGCGCCCGTCGGGCGTCGTGAAGCACGAGCCGTAGCGATAGACCGGCTTCATGTCGTAGGCGTTGTAGGCATCGAGTCGCTGTGCGGCGCGGTCGGCCTCCGACGTGCTGCCGTTGAGCATCAGGCCAGCGCCGGCGCCCAGCAGCAGCAGCACGCTGGCGGCGGCGGCGAGGCCGAACGCAGCCCGTGGTGTCGGCGCGATCGCTTTGGTCCGGAACGGCTGCTCGATGAAGCGCCACGACAGATAGGACACCGCGACCGTCAGTGCGAACAGCGCGACGCGCTCGGAGCCGTCCAGCGCGAGCCCGGGCTTGGCGAAGCGGGCGAAGGCGAAGATCGGCCAGTGCCAGAGATAGAGCGAATAGGAAATGCGGCCGACGAACGCGGCGACGTTGAGCGGCGACATCAGGCTGCGCGGCGCGTTGGCCACGCCGCTTCCGCTCCACAGGAACAGCGCGGCTCCGAGGCAGGGCGCGAGCGCGTTGATGCCGGGAAAGCCCGGACCGGGCCGCAGCGCGAAGATCGGCACCGCCATCAGCAGCAGCGACAGCCCGCGCGCAGCCTGCTGCACAAGGCCTGCGCGCGGCGCCGGAAGGGCCGATACGGCCACGAGGCTGCCGAGCAGGAATTCCCACGCCCGCGACGGGCTCATGAAGAAGGCGGTTGCCGACGCGCCCTCGCGCATCAGGATCACGGCAGACGCAAAGGATGCGAGGGCGAGCCCGCCCAGCGTCAGCGGCAGCACCAGGCGGCGGCCGCGCGCTATCCGCAGCACGGCCCAAATCACGATGGGCAGCACCAGATAGAACTGCTCCTCGACCGCGAGCGACCAGGTGTGCAGCAACGGCTTTTCCACCGCCGCGTGGTCGAAATAGCCGGCTTGATGCCAGAAGAAGATGTTCGAGGTGAAGCTGACGACGGCAGCCGCGGCGCGCAGAAACTCGGCACGCTCCGAGCTGAGCAGATCGTAGGAGGCCGGGATCGCCGTCAGCGCCACCATCACATAAAGCGCCGGCAGCAGCCGCCGCACCCGCCGCTCGTAAAATTGGGCGAAGGAGAAGCGGCCGGCGGCGATCTCTGCGGCGATGATGCCGGTGATCAGATAGCCGGAGATGACGAAGAAGATGTCGACGCCGACGAAGCCGCCGAAGATCGCGGGCGCCTCGAAATGGAAGCCTGTGACCGAGAGCACCGCGATCGCGCGCAGCCAGTCGATGTCCTCGCGATGAGCTGGACCTGAGCCGGGACCAGCGCCGACCATGCGGAGCCGCGCGGACGCACGCGCCAGAGGCGCGAGCACAATCGCTGAACGGAGCTGGGCAGCAAGGGGCGGCAACGGAACGAATACGCCTTACACAAGCCCGCGCCGGATACGGCACTACGCATCCGTCGCCGGCCCATCCGCCCCGGTCACGCGAGACAGGATGTCAACACACACGCGCGGGTGGGACCGCCGTCCACCGCACGCCAATGTTTCCATCCGTTTCTGTCGGCTTTACGTCGAGAGTTCGACCGTTTTGAAGTCGGCCGGCAAGATGACTTCCAGCAGCTCGACGTCGTCGGAATAGTCGAGGATCATGTGCCGGATCTTCGGCGGCTGCGTCCAGCAGCTGCCCTCCTTCATCAAGGTCTCGCCGACGCCTTCGAGATAGCTCTTCACCCAGCCCTTGAGCACGTAGACCATCTGGAAATCGACGGCGTGGGTGTGCAGCTTCGACACCTCGTGCGGATTGCACGGCGGCAGCATGCGGATGACATGCGCACGCGCCAGCCCATGGGTCGCCTGGGCGATGCCGAGGTCGCGGTAATGCGCATAGGCGCGCAGGCCGTCGGCCTTGAAGTCCTCCTCGCGGTGATGGCTGATCGCGACCTTCTGCTTCCGCCGCCGCGGTGCCGGCGCCGGCCGCGCCCTGCTCGCAAGCGCCTTGCGCGCAGGAGGCGCC
>JBARNF010000353.1:0-1523 GCA_049802835.1 Bradyrhizobium sp. | reverse complement strand
CAAGAGCAGCCTCGCCATCGTCGCGATCAAGGGCAGCGCCGGCGCGGTCGCCTCCGACTTCCGCCTCGACGATGACGGCTTCACCCGCATCCTGGTCTGCGCCGACGGTCCGACGCCGGAGCGGCTCGGGGCGCTGGTGCAGCGCGCGCTGGAACTCGAGACCTATCGCACCCTGGCGCTGCTCGGCCTGCCCGCCGCGCTCGAGCTGGCGCCGCAGGTCGACCGCATCGAGCGGCGGCTCGGCGAGGTGCTCGAGGAGATGCAGGGCGCCGAGACGCTCAAGCTCAACAACCACCTGCTCACCGAGCTTACCGAGCTTGCCGCGTCGCTGGAGCGCGGCGCCACCGGCAGCCTGTTTCGATTCGGCGCCAGCCGCGCCTATTACGACCTGGTGCAGGCGCGGCTCGCGGTCATCGAGGGCGAGGCGATCGCGCCCTATTCGAGCTGGTCGTCGTTTCTCGCCCGCCGCATCGCGCCGGCGATGCGCACCCTGAACGCGCTGGAGGGGCGGCAGTCCGAGCTGTCGCGCAAGCTGGCGCGCGCCGCCGATCTGCTGCGAACGCGGGTGGACGTCGAGCTGGAGGAGCAGAACCGCGACCTGCTGCGCTCGATGAACGAGCGCACCAAGCTGCAGCTGCGGCTGCAGGGCACGGTCGAAGGCCTGTCGGTGGCCGCAATCGGCTATTACGTCGTCAGCCTGTTCGGCTACCTCGCCAAGGGCGCGCACGACACCGGCCTGCCGGTCGAGCCGACGCTGGCCACCGCCGCCTTCGTGCCGGTCGCGATCGCGCTGATCTGGTTCACCACCCACCAGATCCGCAAGCGCCACCTCAAGGAGGATCACGAGGCGGAGAAGGTGGAGAAGGAGTGAGCGCGCAGGGCGCGCGCTTGCCAGCGCGCATCAGGACGGCTAAGCGGCGCGCTGGTGAGAGAGAGGCGATGAGATGAGCGGCACGACGATCGAAGTCCTGGTTCACGCTGATGGCGCGGCTACGCAGCAGCAGATCACGCTGAGCCGTCTCGTCATCGCCGGCTGGACCGGCCGCGATCCGGTCGCCCGCGACAAGCACATCGCCGAATTGGAAGAGCTCGGCATTGCCCGGCCGGCGACGACGCCGATCTATTACGAGGTCGCGGCCCGCCGGCTGACGACCGCCGACAGCATCGAGGTCAGCGGCGGAGAGTCCTCCGGCGAGGTCGAGTTCGTGCTGGTGAAGTCGGGTGGCCGGCTCTTGGTCGGCGTCGGCTCCGATCATACCGACCGCAAGGTCGAGACCTACAACATCACGGTGTCGAAGCAGATGTGCGACAAGCCGGTCGCGCCGGAGCTGTGGCTGGTCGACGAGGTCGCCGCGCATTGGGACCAGCTCCTGCTGCGCGCGTTCGCGACCATCGTGGGCGAGCGCGTGCTGTATCAGGAGGGGACGCTGAGCGGCATGCTGGCGCCAGTCGATCTGATCGCGCGTCGTTATGGTGACGCAGGCCTGCCCGAGGGCACCGCGATGTTCGGCGGCACTTTCGCG
>JBARNF010000352.1:0-10601 GCA_049802835.1 Bradyrhizobium sp. | reverse complement strand
TTCCGGCGGAGGCAGACATCCGCCGGGGTTCGGGCCAGCAGGCCGGTTTCGGGGCCGCCGGCGTAACGAGTCCCATCCGCTTGCCGCGGCTGAGCGTCGCATTCCGGGTATAGGCCGTTCCAAACTGTGTATTGAGGGCGCGCGCGATCTCCGCGTAGGACTGTCCCTTGGCATGGAGCTCCCGCAGCATTTTCGAGTGTTGATCCGGCCAATTGGTGGACTGCATTCTCGCCTCTTCGTCTCGTGGGAAACGTCGGGGAGCGGCGGCCCCTTGCGGCCCTCACCCGACTGCTGTAATTTCCGATATTCAGAACAAAAAGTCAAGCTTGAATTCTGATTATACGAAACATATACTCGCAGCCGAGATTCGCAAAAGAGGTCAAAGCCATGTTGGACGTCGCCATGATCGAGCGTGCACTCGAGAAGCCGGGAAAAACGAAGGGGGGGCTGGCCCGTGCCATGGGCGTCAGGCCCGGGGCCGTGTCCGAGATCCTCGGAGGCCAGCGCCTGATCAAGGCGGCCGAAATCGCCCTCATTACCGACTATCTGGAGCTCAATTCAGTCCCCGTCATGGGGCGGGTGGGCGCCGGGGCCGTCATCGAGCCGGAATACGAGCAGGTGCCCGCCGAGGGGCTCGGCGAGGTCGCCCTGCCGTTTCCGATCTCCGAGGAGACGGTCGCCTTCGAAGTCTCGGGCGATTCGATGCTGCCCAAATATGAGAACGGCGACGTGATCGTCGTCTACCGCGACCAGCGCCATCCGTTGTCGAGCTTCTACGGCGAGGAAGCCATCGTGCGCCTCAAGAGCGGCGAGCGCTATCTGAAGACGATCGAGCGCGGCAAATCGTCGTCCCTCGTCAATCTGAAGAGCTTCAACGCCAAGCCGATCATCGGCGTCAAGCTGGACTGGATCGGCGAGATCTTCGTGACCCTGCCGCGTGGCCAGATCCAGCGGATGCGCGCCAAGACGGCGGCCAAGTCCCGGTCGCGCTCATCGAGCAAATGAGACGCGATCGCATGATGCGACACGAGGGGGCGCCACGGCGTCCCCTCGTGGAACACGTGCCCGCGCAACAGCCCCTTGACAAATTCTGTTTTTCGGAAATAATGGAGCCATCAGCTTCAGCCGAAGGCGACCTGGCGCTCCATGCAGTATTTCGTCGTCATGATCGATTACGGCCGTCGTGGACGCGAGGCGGTGGTCGATCCCGAAATGACCCGGCGCGACGTGGTCGCGCGGATCGCGTCAGGGGAATATTCCAACGTCAGTTTCATTCACGCGATCGTCGACAAGTCCGTCGAGGATATTACCGCCGACATCATGTCCGAAGCTGCGCTGCCCATCCTCGATGGCCAGGATACCGACCTGCAGGCCGCGCGCTTCGATCACGCCCGTGACCTGCGCAAGCATGAGCGGGTTTGACCAGACATGCGCAGGCCGGCGGAGACCCCGGGTGGCCCCCCCCCGCCGCCGGCACCCACCCGGCCGGGCATCTTTAATTGGATCAGACCAATTGGATCAGACCAGAAAGACGGTGGACCCGGTCGTCTTTCGAGCGGCGAGATCGGCGTGGGCCCGCGCAGCCTCCTTGAGAGGATAGGTCTGGTGCACTTCGATCTTCACGGCGCCTGACCTCACGACTGCGAACAGCTCGTTGGCCATCGCGACGAGATTGTCGCGCTTGGCCGCATAGGTGAACAGGGTGGGCCTGGTCACGAACAGCGAACCCTTCTGCGCCAGAAGCCCGAGATTGAGCGGATCGACGATGCCGGAGGACTGACCGAACAACACCGCATAGCCGAGCGGCGCGAGACAGTCGAGCGACTTCAGGAACGTATCCTTGCCGACGGAATCATAGACCACAGGCACCTTTTTGCCGCCGGTGATCTCGCTCACGCGCGCGACGAAGTCCTCGCGCGTATAGACGATGGTGTGATCGCAGCCATGCGCCTTGGCCAATTGCGCCTTGTCGTCGCTGGATACGGTGCCGATGACGGTGGCGCCGAGATGCTTGGCCCATTGGCTGAGGATCAGGCCGACGCCGCCGGCGGCCGCATGCAACAGAAGCGTGTCGCCAGCTTTGACACGGTAGGTTTGCCGGATCAGGTACTGGACCGTCAGGCCCTTGAGCATCATGGCGGCCGCCGTCTTGTCGTCGATCTCATCCGGCAGCTTGAGCAGCTGCGCAGCCGGGATCAGCCGCACCTCGGCGTAGGCACCGAGCGGTGACGAGCCATAGGCGACGCGATCGCCCACCTTGAGATCGGTGACCCCTTCCCCGAGTTCCTCGATCACCCCCGCGCCTTCGCTCCCTAGGCCGCTTGGAAGCTGAACTGGATAGAGACCGGACCGGTTGTAGATGTCGACGAAGTTGAGCCCGACCGCGGTATGGCGGATCCGCGCCTCGCCGGGTCCCGGCTTGCCGACATTGACGTCCTCCCAGACCAGGACGTCCGGGCCGCCGGTTTTGTGGAAGCGAATGGCGTTGGTCATTGTTGCGTGTCCTCCCAGTTGGACACCCGATGCCGCGGCACTTGGTCGCGTGATGGCCGGCCTGCACGGCGGCTTCGTCATCGGGCAGCTTCGAACGGATCATTCCGTAACCGCTCTCGCCGCCGCTTGGCAATCGCCTTTGCGCCTCGCAACGCCCGGAACAGGAACCACGCCCGTCACTCCTGCGTTCTCGGCCGATAGCGGAGGACAAGCCCAATGCCGCCGAAAAAGCGCCGAGCCGTCATCAATCCGGCGATCCTGATCGAGCTTGGCTGTCACACCTTCATGGGCACGGCGCTGGGGCTCGGCTTCGCCTTTGTGCTTACCCAGGTGGATGCGTTCGGCATCTCGACGCTGATTGCCCACAGCCTCGAACCGCGCATGACGTTCACGATCTTCGTCGGTACGTTCACGCTGGCGTTCTCGGTCGGCGCGACCCTGACCGGCGTCGTCTTCACCATGATGGAAGAGAGGTAATTGAACGCCCTCGAGTCAATACGATCCTATTTCGATCGGGGGCTCGCTCGTGACGGCCTGCAGCCGAGCGGCGTATGCCTGGAGATGCTGCTCTCTCTCGGCCTGCGCGAGCCGCACCGGCCCGTAGACGATCTGCGGCGCCAGCACATCGAACCCCGTGAATTGCAGAATACCGCGCTGGATGGGACGCAGGATCGCCGTCATGTCGCCGTTGAAGCCGCCCTTCTCGTAGGCCGCGGCCGGTCCGCCCGTGGTCAGCGACAGCATGGCGCGTTTACCGCGGAAGACGCCGTTGTCGTAGATCCTGTCGCCGCCGTAGGTGCGTCCCATCGCGAACACGCGATCGACCCAGCCCTTCAGAATTCCCGGCAAGCCGAACCACCACAACGGAAACTGCCATATCATCAGATCGCACCACTCGATGTTCTGGATCTCGCGCTCGATCTCGTCGGCAAAGCCATAGCTCTCCGAGGCATAAAGCTCCTCGATCTGCTGCTTGTAGTAGACCGGGTCCTTCACCGTCAGGAAATTTGTCCGGCTCGACGCCGGATCGAACCGCAGCGCGTAGAGATCCGTTGTCTTGATCTCGTGACCTGCGGAGCTCAGGACATCGACCGCTGTCCGGAACATGGCTCCGTTGAAGCTCTGGTGTTCGGGATGTGCGAGCACGATGAAGACCTTCATGATTCCTCTCCTTGCTTGCTGCCGAGGGCGCCGGCCCTGCTCGACGTCCTGCGACGAGGCTACAGGATCGCCGCCGCAGCACAACTCGCATTCATCCCTTCGCATCCCGCAGTTCGTTCGAGATGCGGAAGATCAAGATCCTCAGCGAGGCCCCGCACGAGGAGATGCAGTCCTTTCGCTTTCGACGGTCGGGGCATGTCATATCCCTGTCGCGCAAAAACTGCAGATCAACAGCATTGTCGACCGGCACGGAGACGACGGAATGCCCGGACTGCCGTGTGCCATCGCTCTGCTGTCACCGGCCGCAGACCGGCCGCCCACCAGCATCGTCATGCGGTGGCATATGTTCGCGAGCGCGCTGCCATGACGAGCGGATGGCTCGCGCTGTTGGCGGCAGGTCTGCTCGAGATCATCTGGGCCCTCGGTCTCAAGCATTCCGACGGACTGACCCGCTTCTGGCCCAGTGTCGCGACCGTCGCCGCAATCCTGCTCAGCTTCTCGATGATGTCGCTGGCGCTGCGATCACTGCCGTTCGGCACCGCCTACGCGGTATGGACCGGGATCGGCGCTGCCGGAAGCATCATCGTCGGCATGATCCTCTACAGCGAGCCGGCCGATCCAACGCGGCTGATCTGCCTCTCCCTGATCGTTGCCGGCATGATCGGGCTGAAGTTGAACTCGCCGGTCTGACGCCCCTGCAGACGTACGTAAACTGCGCGACAGCTCGATGCCGCCGAAGACTGCGAGAGAAAGCACGAACGGCAGCAGGTGATAGAGGATTCGGAAGATCAGCAGGGCGGCAAGCAACGCCTCCTGGTCGTCGCCGCCCAGTCCGAGCAGGATCGTGGCGTCGAACAGTCCGATGCCGGCCGGGGCATGACTGGCAAATCCGAGCAGCGTCGCGGCAATGAAGACCGCCATGAGCCGCGTCACGTCGATGCCAAGGTCGGCCGGAATCAGCACATGCATCGCGAGCGCCGCCGTGCTGAGATCGAACAGTCCGATTGCGATCTGCAGCAGCACCGTCGGACCGGAGGGCAGCCGGACCGTCCACCGCCGGCTGCGCCGTCCCGGCCAGCTCCAGATGACGAATGCGAGCACGCCACAAAGCAAGGCGGCAGCGATCAGGCGGTTGAGGGTCGGCGGCCAGTACTCCACCCAGCCGAAGGCATCGGGGTCGATCATCAAACTCAAGCCGAGCGCGGTCAGATTGCCGAGCCAGAAGGTCAGTCCGGTGAGAAAGCTGATCTTGGCGATGTCGATCGCGCCGAGCCTGTAGGGTGCATAGATCCGATATCGGACCAGCGGTGAGATCAGCGCGACCGCGCCAATCCCGTGGGCGATCGGATAGCTCGTGAAGCTGCCCAGGGCCGCCGCTCGATACGGAATATCGCTGCGGCCGATCGTACGCAACGCAAACAGATCATAGAGCGTCAGGCCGGCGTAGGAGAGCACGATCAGCGCCAATGCGAGACAGATGAGCTTCGGATCCGTTGCCTGCGCGATCGACACGACGTGAAGGACATCAAGCTTCTTGACGGCCCGCATGAGCACATAGACCGCAATCCCCGCGATCAAGATGCTCAACGCCAATCCACTCAGACCGCGCAGCCAGGCCCTGCGGTTCAGCTGCGGCGGCAGGTCGTCGTTCGGGACAGCCATTCAACAGATCTTCGAGCCAAGCGATACGCGCCGGCTGATTCGAGCGGGATGATGGCGCCGTTTGACACGCCGATGTGACAGTTGCGTTACCCCTCCACCAGGTCAGTGGCTTTAATCTTTTCTTAACGACACACGATAGATGCCGCGGGCAAATCCAGAAAGGTTCATCGCTGCAGCGCAACTTCCGGATCATTCAAATTTGAATTAACCAGCGCGTGGTTCGGGCGTATTGACTGAGCCGTATCAGTACGGATGCATGAAGGTCGCATCTTCGTCACGCGGACTTTCTAAGACGAATGCGGGACGTCAACATTCGAGGCAGCATGAACGCGGAATTCGAGCACGAGCTCACGCCGGATCAGTGGGAGACGCTCAAGGCGCTCCGCACTCCCGCGCGAGAGGGTCGCAGGCTGAACGGCGTCGTCGATCAGCTCATTGCACTCGAACTGGCGGTCATCAAAAATGGAACCGCCACCATCACGCAAGCGGGGCGGACGGTTCTCATCAGGGGATCATCGCGCCTGCTCGATGTCGCCGCCTGACTCTCGACGCCGATCATATGGCGATCGCCGTCGCGCGAACGTTCACCACATCGACTGCCGCGCGCGCTCCGGCCACTCGCGGTCGTATTCCGCGCCGTCGACGGCATTTGCCGTCATTGCGGCCAGGATCTGTCCCGGCGTCGGCAACCGTCCCGGATCGACGCGCTTGTCCGGATTCCAGAGATCGGCGCGCACGATCGCACGTGCACACTGGAAGTAGATCTCTTCGATCGTCATGACGAGCACCGTCCTCGGCAGCTTGCCTTCCATTCGGAACGACTCGAGGAGATCCGGGTCGGTCGACAGGTGACCATGGCCGTTCACGCGCAGCGTATTGCCAGATCCCGGAATCAGGAACAACAGACCGATCCGCGGATCACGCACGATGTTCCGCAATGAATCGACCCGATTGTTGCCGCGGCGGTCGGGCATCATCAGTGTCTTCTCGTCGTGGATACGGACGAAGCCGGGGAGATCGCCGCGCGGCGAACAATCCAGACCTTCCGGACCGCAGGTCGCAAGCGCCACGAAGGGCGAGGTCTCGATCATGACCCGGTAATGTGGCGTCACACGATCGGACACTTTTGCCGTCGATGTGATCCCGGTCTGGCCATAGATCGCTTCGAGCTGTTCAATCGTGCTGATGATCGACATAACCGCTCTCTCCTGTGGATCCGACCGGCGCCTCGTCACGCGGCCGCTTGATCAGCACCGCCAATCTGTGACCGTGCGGCTCGGGATCGCCGACATTGACGATGGTGACATCCGCCGCCACCGTGTCGCCGGTGACGGTTCGATGCAGCCGCTCGCCGATATCCGTATCGCTTGGGCGATGCCGCTTGCCCAGCCGCTCGGCAAGGACGTCCGCCGGAGCGGTGATCTCCACGACGGTCACATCAGCGTAATCGCGACGCGCGGCAGGAATGACCGTCCGCGACACATTCACCACGACGGTGCGGCCAGCGACGATGTCGTCTGTGATCGCGCGCGGCACGCCGTAGCCGTGTCCGTGCGCATCCCAATGCAGTGCAAATGCGCCAGCAGCGAGCGCCTCGCGAAACGGCGCCTCGCCCATCTCCTCATTGTCCTCGAATGCCGAGGCCGCGCGGGTGACGACCCGCCGGGGAAACACGATGCGATCATCGCCGGCACATTCGCTGCGCGCCAGATTGAGCAGAGTGTCCTTGCCTGCGCCGCTAGGGCCCACGACGAGCACGAGCCTGCCCGGGCCGAGCCTTTCGAACCCGTCAACCGAAGGAGCCGACACCTCACTCATGCCACCCGCCTTCCTTCCCGCCAGACACTGCGCACGACCGGTATATCGCCGGCGACATGAACGCGGATCAGGTCCGCGCGCTTGCCGGCAGCAATTTCACCGCGATCATCGAGACCGACCGCCTCGGCGGGCGCCTTGGTGACGGTGCGGACGGCCGCGGCAAGATCGATCGCCGGCACCCGCTGCGGCAGCTGCAGCGCGCCCAACAGCAGGCTCGAAGGTACGTAATCCGACGACAGAATGTCGAGCAGGCCCTCGCGCGCAAGGTCGACGGCGGCGATGTTGCCGGAGTGAGACCCGCCGCGCACGACGTTGGGAGCCCCCATCAGGATGCTGATGCCTGCCTCGTGAAGGCCCCGCGCAGCTTCCATCGTGGTCGGAAACTCAGCCACCGCGATGCCGTCCTTGATTGCGTCTGCGACATTCTCCTCGGTCGTGTCGTCATGACTGGCCAAGGGCACGTCGTGCGTCTTTGCCAGCGCAACGATGTCGCGCATGTTCGGCGCCGCATAAGCCTGCTGATAGGCGAAGCGCCGCGCGAACATCACGTTGAGTTCCGCGTCGGTCTTGCCGCCGCTCTTGCCGCGGTAGTAGTCTCTGAGCTTCTGCTCGTCCCGGAACTGCCGCTGCCCCGGCGTATGGTCCATGAGAGACATCAGCCGGACATCGGCCCGGCCCGCCAGCTGCTTTGCTTCCTCGACCACCGTCGGCATCGGTATTTCGCATCGCAAGTGCAGAAAGTGGTCGGCCCGCAGCAATCGACCGTCGCGAGCCCTCGCGATCGCCTCCGCCAGCACGTTGGCCTGGCCGTCGACCCCTTCCGCGCCTTCCTCGGTCCATACACGCAGGGAATCGAGCACTGTCGTGATTCCTGCGGTCGCCAGCTGCCCATCGTAGGAGATGACTGCCGCGACCGGATCCCAATAGACCTTCGGGCGCGGCATGACGTGCGCTTCCAGGTGATCGGTGTGAAGTTCGACGAGCCCTGGCATGAGCAGGTCGCCGCCCGCGTCCAGGCTGCCGGACGGGGCCGTACCTTCGCCCAGTTCGGCGATCCGGCCATCCACCATCGCAACCCATCCCCGCTCTATGATTCCGTCGGCGAGGACCAGCCGGGCATTTGCTATCACGGTTTCGGACATGTTCGAGCTCATGCGTATCTGTACTTCTCTATGCCGCTGCAGCGAAGCTCGTCACGTCGACGGTCCGGTCGGCAATATCAGCGCGGATTTCGTCATCGTGAACGATCGCGATCATCGCCACGCCGGCCTGCTTCTTCGCGGCAATCAGATCGACGACAACCGCACGGTTGGCTGCGTCCAGCGACGCCGTCGGCTCATCCAGCAACAGGATCGGCACCTCGGAGATGAAGCCGCGGGCGATATTGACGCGCTGCTGCTCGCCACCGGAGAAGGTCGAAGGCGGCAATGACCACAGCCGCTCCGGAATGTTCAACCGACGCAGCAGCGCACCGGCGCGTACCCGGGATTGCTCGCGCGACAGTCCTGCTGCGAGCAGCGGCTCGGCCACGACGTCGAGCGCAGGCACGCGCGGCACCGCGCGCAGGAACTGACTGACATAGCCGATCGTCTGCCGTCTGGCGTTGAGGACGAGACGTGGCTCGGCGCGCGCGAGGTTCGTCATCTCGCCCTGATGCCGCACGTCGATCCGGCCGGCGTCGCAGCGATAGTTGCCGAAGATCATCTTCAGGATCGAGGATTTGCCGGCTCCCGATGGTCCCGAGAGAACGACACATTCCCCGGCCCGGACCTGGAACGACACGCCACGCACGACCGGCAGCATGATCCCACCCTGCAGATGCATGGTGAAGGTCTTTTCGGCATTCGCGATATCGATCATCACGGTCATTGCATCAGTCTCATGGCGGCAGGATGGAGGACACGAGGAGCTGTGTGTAGGGCTCGCGCGGATCATCGAGCACCTGGTCGGTGAGGCCGGTCTCGATCACCCGCCCCTCCTTCATCACCATCACACGATGGGACAACAGCCGCGCCACGGCAAGATCGTGGGTCACCACGATCGCGGCGAGACCGAGCTCGTTGACGAGGCTGCGCATCAGGTCGAGTAGCCGCGCCTGCACGGAGACGTCGAGCCCGCCGGTCGGCTCATCCATGAAGACGAGCCGCGGTTCGGTGACCAGGTTGCGCGCGATCTGCAGCCGCTGCCGCATGCCGCCGGAATAGGTGCGCGGCGCATCGTCGATGCGGGTGATATCGATCTCGACACGCTCGAGCCAGGACGACGCCGTCTGCCGGATCCGGCCGTAGTTGTTCCAGCCGACCGCCATCAGCCGCTCGCCGACATTGGCGCCGGCCGACACTGCCATGCGCAAACCTTGCGCCGGATCCTGGTGCACATAGCCCCAGTCGGTGCGGAACAGGAAGCGGCGCTCGGCCTCGCTAAGCTCCGCGAGGTCGCGCAGCACGCCATCGCGCATGCGATACGAGACGCGACCGGCGCTCGGCCCGAGCTGCGCCGACAGCATCTGCAGCAGCGTCGACTTGCCCGAGCCGGACTCACCGACGATGGCGAGCACCTCGCCCGGATGGAGAACGAAGGACACTTCCCGGCAGGCGGCCAGGCGGCCGTAGCTCTTGGCAAGCCCTTCCGCGACCAGCAGCGGCTGATCGGACACGGTGATCGCTTCAGCCATGAGCGCTCTCCTTGTGCGGAGCGGCGTTCTCCACGCCGCGGTGACCGGCCGCCTGACGACCCTCGCAATAATCCGTATCGGAGCACACGAACATGCGGCTGCCCTTGTTATCGGTCACGATCTCATCGAGATAGGAATCCTCCGCGCCGCACAGCGCGCACGGCGCGTCGAACTTGTAGCGCGTGAACGGATGGTCCTCGAAGTCGAGCGACACGACCGACGTATACGGCGGAATGGCATAGATGCGCTTCTCGCGGCCCGCGCCGAACAATTGCAGCGCCGGGCAATTGTCCATCTTGGGATTGTCGAATTTCGGCGTCGGCGACGGGTCCATCACGTAGCGCGCATTGACCTTGACGGGATAGGCGTAGGACGTCGCGATGTGGCCGAAGCGGGCGATGTCCTCGTACAGCTTGACGTGCATCAGGCCATATTCGGCCAGCGCATGCATGCGGCGGGTCTCGGTCTCGCGCGGCTCCAGGAAGCGCAACGGCTCCGGGATCGGCACCTGATAGACCAGCACCTGCCCTTCGCGCAGCGGCGCTTCCGGAATACGATGGCGGGTCTGGATCACGGTCGCCGTATCCGTCGAGGTCGTGGTTGCGACGCCCGCCGTCTTGGCGAAGAACTTGCGGATCGAGATCGCATTGGTGGTGTCGTCAGAGCCCTGGTCGATCACCTTGAGCACGTCGTCGGGGCCGAGAATGGCGGCCGTGACCTGCACGCCGCCGGTGCCCCAGCCATAGGGCATCGGCATCTCGCGGCTGGCGAACGGCACCTGATAGCCGGGAAT
>JBARNF010000351.1:0-7076 GCA_049802835.1 Bradyrhizobium sp. | reverse complement strand
CCGTCGGGCAAGCCGGTCATGCCGCACATGCCGGCGAGCGCGGAGAGCTGCGAGCCGAACCCCGGCGTGTCGGCGCGCGGCCCGGTCTGTCCCATGTTGCAGGTCGACAGCATGACGACGCGCGGATTGAGCTCGGATAAAGCCGCGTGTTTTGAGTTGGAATCATACCCCCTCCCCACGACCGCTTGTGTTCGGCTCCCACGCACATCGCGATCGACCCCTGCATCCTTGACGTGCGCAGGCGAGAAGGGACGATGTGCAGCCGGAGCGTCCGCTTGTCTTCGAGGATTATGACGCGCGCCTGATGCATGTTTTCGCGGTCACGTCATGGCCGTCACGGGATGAACTTCGCATTTTGCGCGCCAAGGCGGTGCTGCACCAGCTTGTATTTCGGCCCTTTACTCATAGGACGGTATCTTAGGATTCAACAGAGCGCAAAAAACCCATATTTCATGCGGGTTAAGGAGCCGCGTCTGTCGCCTAAGTTACTGACCACTCAATAAGTGCGGCCTGCTGTCAAGCGCCATGTGAGTGGCCTGTGCGGCGTGGAACCACGTTCACAGTCAGGCCTTGTGCATCAAACCATGCAACAGGATGGCCCGGAGCGTATTCGCGAGACTTTTGCCGGTGATCTCGCGGGGGCGTCGATACCACTCGACCAGCACGCCGTCATGGCCCGCCATCACGATCGCGGTTAACTCGCGGCTACGGAGGTCGGTTCGGAACACCCCTTCGCACTGACCCTGCGCGATTACTTTTTCGATCGCGGCATACATGCGGCGATAGATCGCCCTGACTCGGGTCTCGATTTCGTTCCCGGTACCGCAGAATTCGATAGAGATCAGAATCAGGAGCAGAACATGCTCGGGCCTCGTCAAGCCCAGCATGGATTGGGTGTGAATGAACTTCACCAACTTGGCGTCGGCGGTTGGCCCAGCTTCAGCGATATGGATCGAAATTGGATCGACGATAAACCCCGCAGCCTCATCAAGCAGGCGGAGCAGGATTGCGTCCTTGGTCTTGAAATAGAAGTAGACGGCGCCCTTGGTCAAGCCGGCCTTGGCCGCGATCTCATCGATGGTGGTGACACGGTAGCCCTTCTTGACGAACAGGTCGAGCGCGCTAGCCAAGATGTTCTCTATGCTCGCAACCCGCTGCTCTGCCTTCTTGTTTAGCTTCTTCGCATTCATGTCCACTGTCGTGCACCCGTCGGATCGCAATCCAGCGCAGCCAGAAAAACCTAACCAGTTAGTCTTACAGCCCGGCAGGGTCAAAGGAAAAACGCCATCTGGCCGGCCTGCATATCGTGCAGTGAGTAAATCTCCGCATTGACCCATACAAACCGGCTGTATAGTATGCTGGATTGTTAGGACGTGAAGCAAGGTCAAACACCTCTTGGGACCGTTACGGCAATTAAAAGTGGTCGAGTTCGCCGGTTTGGGGACAGCCCGATTTTGCCTCATGCTTCCGATCGATCTGGGGGCCGATGTCATTTGCATCGATCGAGCCGATTCCCTGGGCAAGGGTAGCCGCTTCGAGAGACCCAACCAAGGGCGTCGCTCCATTGACCTGTCCAAAGAGTCTTTCCTGGCCCCAGCCGGTCATTCGTCCGGCGCAGGGCACCGCGAGACGTGAGGGCCGGACCAGGGGAAAAACGATCGATGAAGCATCTTATTTGCGGCGTGACCGATGCCACGGACTCGATTCACGGCATCCGCCTGTTCGAAGCGCTGCAGCCGACCGAAGTCGAAGCCCACCTCGTCGTCAGCAAACGGGCACAGCGGGCCACCGAGCACGAGACCAGGATGAGCTCCGATCAGGCGATAGGCCTGGCGACAAAGACGGACAATTCTGGTGATTCTGGGGGCCACGGGCTCGTTCTTTGCCGACTGGATGATAGCCATCCCCTATTCCATGGGCAGTCTCAGCTCGATCGCTTACAGCAACGGCGATTATCTGGTCCAGCGCGCCATCGACGTCATCCCCAAGGAGCGACATCGTCTGGTCATGGCGGCCCACGAAACGCCGCGCTCGGAAGTGCATCCCCGACGCAGACGGGGGTAACCATCTTTCCGCCGATGCGCGCCTTTTGCGACCATCGCAATCGATCGTCGATATCGTCGAGCAGATCGTGGGCGCGCATCCTCAATCAGTTTGGCCTCGCGGCCGACTCCGCGCGCTGCTGGGATGGTCATATGGAGGGGCGTCCTCCCTCTTTTCACCGGCTCAAATATCCAAATTCCGTTTCGATCAGAAAACGAAGGGACGACGATGAACAAGCCAGTTACGAAAAACATTACCAGTTTGCCGAGGGCGCTCGATTGGCTACTTGCCCAAGGCGACTTGATCGTGACCGACCAGGAGGTCAATCCCGACCTTGAGATCACTGCCATCCAGAAGGCGCTGGACGGGAGCTGTCCGGTGCTCTTCAACAACGTCAAAGGCTATCCGCACACCCGCGCCGTTACGAATCTGTTCGGCGACATCAACATCGTCGACAAGCTGTTCGGCTTCGACAGCCCGGTCGATCGCACCAAGAAGGTAGCCCACGCGCTGACTCATCCGATGAAGCCGAAGGTGGTCTCGTCGGCTGAGGCGCCCTGCCAGGAAGTTGTGCTCACCGACGACCTCGACGTTAACAAGTGGCTGACCGCGATCCGCCATACGCCGCTGGAATCGGAGATGACCATCGGCTCGGGCATTTCCTGCGTGGTCGGCAACTATTTCGATGGCGGCAGCCACATTGGCTATAACCGAATGAACTTCCGCTGGGGCAATGTCGGCACATTCCAGGTGTCGCCTGGCTCTCATATGTGGCAGGTGATGACCAAGCACTACAAGGACGACAAGCCAATCCCGCTGACCATGTGCTTCGGCGTGCCGCCATCCTGCACCATGGTTGCGGGCAGCGGTTTCGACTATGTCATCCTACCAAAGGGCTGTGACGAGATCGGCGTGGCCGGTGCCATCCAGGGCTCGCCGATCAACATCGTCAAGTGCAAGACCATCGATGCCTACGCCATCGCCGAGTCCGAGTACGTGCTGGAAGGCTACCTCTATCCGCGTGACAAACGCTGGGAGACGGCGGAAGCCGAAGCTTCGGGCGAGCAGGGCAAGATGTTCTTTCATCCGGAATGGTCGGGTTACATGGGCAAGGCCTATCGCGCCCCAACCTTCCATGTGACCGCTATCACCATGCGGAAGAAAGAGCACAGGCCGATCATCTTCCCGCTCGGCGTTCACACCCTGGACGACTCTAACATCGACACTACGGTGCGCGAGGGGGCCATCTTCGAGCTGTGCGAGCGTATGCAGCCCGGCATCATCCAGGACGTGCATATGCCCTACTGCATGACCGACTGGGGCGGGTGCATCATCCAGGTGAAGAAGCGCAACCAGATCGAGGAAGGCTGGCAGCGCAACTTCCTGTCCACCATCCTGTCCAGCTCGCAGGGCATGCGACTGGCCATCGCGGTCAGCGAAGACATCGATATCTACTCGATGGACGAGATCATGTGGTGCCTGACCACTCGCGTAAATCCAAAGACCGATATCTTGAACCCGATCCCGGGTGGCATCGGTCAGACCTTCCAGCCGGCCGAACGCATGACCGCGGGCGGCAAGCAATGGACCGCCGGAAACACCCAGTTCGAGGGCGGCATGGGCATCGATGCGACGGTTTGCTTCGGCTACGAACAGGACTTCCATCGTCCGACCTACGCCGTTGACCGGATCAAGCTGGACGACTTCTTTAGCAAAAAGGATCTCGCCAACGCCAAGAGTCGCATGCACGGGTGGGTGTTGTCGTTGGCCAAGACCGGCCGCTGATCGGCTAATTCTTCTTTCGTCGTTCCCGAGAAGACTAGGGTCGCCCGGATTCCTGCCGCGCGCGTGGAACGACGAGGGGACAATGACAAGGCAGGCGGGGAAGGGGCGGTCCCCTTTTCCCGCCTGATCCAAGGGGAAGGAACGATGCTTGAAGGGCGCGTGGTTGTGGATTGCAGCGATCGGTCGGGGTGGCTGGCCGGCCGCATTCTGGCCGATTTGGGGGCTGAAGTGATCAAGGTCGACTCGCCGTCGACCGACCGCTTGAGCGCCGATTGGCAAGCATGCAATGTGAACAAGCGAGCTGTGGATGCCGACCTATCGACCGAAGAAGGACGAGCCCGATTCGATTCCCTGGTCGCCCACGCCGATATCGTCCTCGCCTGCTTTCGACCGGGCACCCCGTTGGCGGAAGTGTTCACCTATGAACGGCTGGCCGCGATCAATCCTAATGCAATTATCGTCGCCATCACACCCTTCGGCCTCGGTGGGCCACGGGCCGAATGGAAGGCGACTGACATCGAACTGATGGCGGCCGGTGGCTGCATGTCGCTGGCCGGCGAGCCGGACGGCCCGCCCCTGCGGGTCAGCGTACCGCAGGCCTATCCGTGGACCGGAGTCCAGGCGGCGGCGGGTGCGCTGATTGCGATCAATCATCGCAATGCTACCGGCAAGGGCGAGCTGGTCGAGGTGTCGGCCCAGGCCTCGGTGGTGCTGGCCCTCGCCCACGCCCCGACTTTCTGGGACATCCTCGGCAAGGAGGCGACCCGTGCCGGCGCCTTCATGACCGGACGTTCGGTCACCGGGGCGCGCTACCGGGTGTTTTGGCCCTGCAAGGACGGTTACCTCAATTTCATCGTCTACGGCGGCTTCGCCGGCCGTCGAACCAACGAACAACTGTGCGTCTGGATGCGGGAAGAAAAATTCGATCTTGGCCCTTTGGCCTCGATCAACTGGGCCCTCTTCGATCCGACGCAGGCGACACAGGACGAGGTCGATGCCATGGAGGCGCCGATCCTCGACTTCTTTGCCACCATCACCAAGCGGCGGTTCCTCGAAGGTGCACATCGACGCGAGATGCTCGGCTACCCGGTATTCAATGTCGCAGACATCGCCGAGGATCCGCAGTTGGAGGCGCGCGGCTATTGGCAGCTAACGGCCGGTCCGGATGGGATCGAGCGGCGTCATTGTGGCAGTTTCGCCGTGATCGACGGAGTCCGGCCGCCTCTGAAGAGCTATCCGCCCGTCGCCTCCGCCAATGCCAATCATGACCATAGCCATCTTGAAATCGTCGGAGGGAAGGGGAAATGAGCGGCGTTATCCAGGCCCTGGACGGGCTCAAGGTCGTCGAATTCGGGGGCTATGCCGCGGGTCCCCATATCGGAAAGATACTGGCGAATTTCGGCGCCACCGTGGTGCACGTCGAAAGCAAGCAGCGGCCGGACGGCTTCCGGATGCAGTACCCGCCGTTCAAGGAGGGCAAACCGGGCGTTAACCGCGGCGGCTGCTTCGCATTCTACAACGACTCCAAATACGGCGTCACCCTCGACCTGAAAAACCCGGACGGCCTCGCCTTGGCCAACCGGCTGTGTGGCTGGTCCGACGTGGTGATCGAGAATATGCGCCCCGGCGTAATGGGTCGGCTTGGCCTGAGCTACGACACACTTTGCGAAGCCAATCCGAAGCTGGTGATGCTGTCGACCTGCAATATGGGGCAGACCGGACCGCGGGCCGATACGCCGGGTTTCGGCTCGCAACTATCGGCGCTGGCGGGCTTCTGCGGCCTGACCGGGTTTCCGATGGGCTCGCCGATGCTGCTCTACGGACCCTATATCGACTTCATCGCATCCGCCATGGGCGCCGCCACCGTGCTGGCGGCACTCGACAAGCGGCACCGCACCGATCAGGGGAGCCTGATCGACGTTTCCCAATACGAATGCGGCCTCGCCTTCATCGCCGGCGCCATGCTCGACTATCGAATGAATGGCCATGTCGCCGAGCGGTCGGGCAACGACGACGCCAATGCGGCGCCGCATGGCGCCTATCAGTGCCGCGACGACCATTGGCTGGCGCTGTCCTGCTGGAGCGACGAGGAATTCGTCGCGCTGGCCGGGGCCATCGGACAACGCGCCCTGGTTTCGAACCCGCGGTTCAGCCGGTTGGCGGGGCGCAAGGCCTTCCGAATCGAGCTGAACGAGATAGTCGCTACCTGGTGTCGGACGGTCGACGCCGAACAAGGGGCCATTCTGCTTCAAGAAGCGGGTGTCCCTGCCTATCGCGTAAACACCATGTCACAGTTGTTCGCTGATCCCCAGCTCGTTCACCAGCGGATCTGGCGCAAGCGTCGTCATGCGGTGATCGGCGATCAGGCCTACTACTTTTCGGGCTTCGATCTGCCTGCAACTCCCGGCGAGATCACCGGGGCAGCTCCACTGTTGGGCGCTGACAACGAGACCGTCTTCCGTGATTTCCTGGGCCTCAGCGAGAGCCAATACGCAACTTTGGAAAGGAGCGGAGCATTCAACTAGAGCGAAAATCGCGGAACTCAAGCAAATAGATCAAGGAAAAGCAACCATCAACAAACCGGAAGCCTTTACGGAAGATCGTCCTCGAAGGTGCCGGCAAGGGCCTGCTCGGCCATCCTGAAGTGACCGAGCGCTACTTGGGTTGCCACCCCCATGGTCACGGAAATGCCAGCCGAGGTTCAGGATTCCCTGGGCAAAAGGACCGTCTTTCCGGACCGTCTTGACATTCCCGGCGAATTCGCCGCCCTGGCGCTGCAGATGATCGAAAATCAAATGTTGAACGGCACCATCATCCGCCTGGATGGCGCCGTAAGGATGGAAGCCATTAGGGTCAAGATTGCCGCCGTCGAGCGCATCTATCTCGACGAACTGATGCACAGCCGCGATGCCGTGGAAGGACTCGAAGCCTTCATCGCGAAGCGACCGGCCAAATGGGAGCACCGTTGACCATGCCGACCACAGCCGAGATCGTCGCGCACGCGACCGAATTGTTCTACGACCTCAACTTCAACACGGCGCGCGAATGGAAAGCGGCGCAAGCGGGGCGCAAGGTCGTCGGCTACCTGCCGATCTACGTGCCGCGCGAGATCATCCACGCCGCCGGCATGCTGCCGCTCGGCATCGTCGGCGGCGGCGACCAGCTCGAGGTCATCCACGGCGACGCCTATTACCAGAGCTACATCTGCCGCATCCCCCGCTCGACCGTCGAGCTCGGCGTGTCCGGGC
>JBARNF010000350.1:0-11716 GCA_049802835.1 Bradyrhizobium sp. | reverse complement strand
CCGCTCCAGCGCCGGCGTGAAGTGCAGGCCAGCCGTGGGCGCAGCCACCGCGCCCTCCCTGGCCGCGAACATGGTCTGGTAGTCCTGCGCGTCCTGCTCGTCCGCCGGCCGCTTGCCGGCGATGTAGGGCGGCAGCGGCGGCCGGCCGAGATCGGCGATGGCCTGGTCGAGCGCCGGTCCATGAAAGACGAACGACAGCGTCACCTCGCCCTCGTCGCCCTTGGCCTCGACGGTCGCGTCGAGGTGGCCGAGCAGGCACACCTTGCCCTCGTTGCCGAAGCGGATCGTATCGCCGGGAGACAGCTTCTTGGCCGGCCTGACCAGCGCCTGCCAGCGCGAGCCGTCGAGCCGCTTGATCAAGGTCGCCTCGATCTTCGCCTCGGTGTCGCGGCTGATGCGGCGGCCCGACAGCTGCGCCGCGATCACCCTGGTGTCGTTGACGACGAGTTGGTCACCCGGCTCGAGCCAGTCCGGCAGATCGGCGACCGTGCGGTCGCGCAGCACACCATCGCCCTGCACCACGAGCATGCGCGCCGACTCGCGCGGGCTGGCGGGGCGCAGCGCGATGTTCTCAGGGGGAAGATGGAAATCGAACAGGTCGGTGCGCATCGTCGTTCTGGAACGACCATCGGCCCCTCATCCTGAGGAGCGTGCGTCGCACGCGTCTCGAAGGATGAAGGCCCGAATGTCGGCCTCATGGTTCGAGACGCGTGCTACGCACGCTCCTCACCATGAGGGTCTCGAAGCTTACGCCGGGTCGGCGGCCATGCGCGCCTTGACGATCTTGTCGGGGTTCTGCACCGGCTCGCCGCGCTTGATCTTGTCGACGTTGTCCATGCCCTCGGTGACCTTGCCCCAGACCGTGTACTGCTTGTCCAGGAAGCGGGCGTCGTCGAAGCAGATGAAGAACTGGCTGTCACCGGAATCCGGGCTGGCAGCGCGGGCCATCGAGGTCGTGCCGCGCACATGCGGCTCGGCGTTGAACTCGGCCTTCAGCTTCTTGCCCGAGCCGCCCGTGCCGGTGCCCTGCGGGCAGCCGGTCTGCGCCATGAAGCCGTCGATGACGCGGTGGAACACGATGCCGTCATAGAAGCCCTCGCGCACGAGCTCCTTGATGCGCGCGACATGGCCCGGCGCGAGATCGGGGCGCATCTCGATGGTGACGGGGCCCTGGGTGGTCTCGAGGATCAAAGTATTTTCGGTCACAGCCATGCTGGTCTCTCGGTTCGCTGGGATTGATGAGGGTCAGGACAGCGGAAATGCTGAGACCCAAATGTCGAGGCGCTTTCCAATGTGCGGCCGTCACCCCTCCTGACGGCCCCGGATGTCGAGGATAGCCCCATCGCGCTTAAAGCTGAAGCCGCCGGTCCTGTCGATCCGCGGGATGGCAGAACTGCTGCCCGTCCGCGACGTGGCAAAGGGTTCCCTAACGGCGGGAACCCCGGAGCATTAAAGCCAAGAGCGCTACAAGAGCGTTACCTGGGTGCCTTCGCCTCTGCCTGTCACTTGATGTCGGAGGCGACCTGCACCTTCACCATCTTGTCGGGATCGGTCACGCTGCCACCCGATGAGCCCGGAGGCGCCTTCTTGAGCTTGTCGACCACGTCCATGCCCTGCACGACCTCGCCGATCACGGTGTACTGGCCGTTGAGGAAGGAGGCATCGCCGAAGCAGATGAAGAACTGCGAGTTGGCGGAATCTGTGCTGTCGCCGCGACGCGCCATGCCGACGGTGCCGCGCTTGAACGGCGTCGAGGAAAACTCCTGCTTCAGGTTCGGATATTTCGAGCCGCCGGTGCCGTCGAACTTCTGGCCGTCGCCGGTCTGCGCCATGAAGCCGTCCATCACGCGATGGAAAGGCACGTTGTTGTAGAAGCCTTCGCGCGCCAGCGTCTTCAGCCGCTCGGCGTGCTGCGGTGCCAGATCGGTGCGCAGCTTGACCACGATGCGGCCCTTGGTGGTGTCGATGACGAGCGCGTTCTGCTTGTCGAGACCGGCTGGAAGCGACTGCGCCAGGGCCGGCAGCGCGAACATGAGAGCGAAGACGAAAGCAAGAGCCCGGATCATGGCAACTCCGAAAGAATGAGAGGGAAACGCCGCACGGCGCAAGGAGCCGCCGGCGCCGGGGATTGTCAAACGAACTTGGCCTTGAGGCCGGCGACCACGGATGGCGGCACGAAATGCGAGACCTCGCCACCCATGGCGGCGATCTGACGAACCAGTGTGGCCGCGATCGGGCGAACCGCAACCGACGCCGGCACGAACACGGTCTGAACCTCCGGCACCATGCTCTGGTTCATGCCGGCAAGCTGCATCTCATAATCGAAATCGGTGCCGTCGCGCAGTCCGCGGATCATCATGATCGCCCCGGCCTTTTGCGCCGCAGTGACGGTGAGATTGTCGTAGGTCGACGCCTCGAAGCCGCAGCCGGCCGCAGCTGCCACCGGGCCGAACACCTCGTGCGCCATCGCGAGCCGCTCCTCGGTCGAGAACAGCGGCTTCTTGCCGTGATGCACGCCGACCGCGACGATCAGCCGGTCACAGAGGTGAACGGCCTGCCGGACCACGTCGAGATGGCCGTTGGTGACGGGATCGAACGAGCCCGGGTAGAGCGCAATGCGTTGCATGCGCCCGTCCTATACCGACCGGAACAGACCGGCAAGCGGCTGGCGAAGCTGTGATCGGGCAGCTTCCTGCCTCGTTCAGCCCCCGAGTGTGACCAAGAGCTGGGGAACCCCGGATCAGGAGCGCGATTGTTTCGTGGCTGGGCCTGCGATGAAACAAATCCGCGACGACACGAAACCAATTTTCACAACGCGAGAAAGCGTCTCGAAACCCGGGATGGTTATCAACCAGTCAACGAACGACGGGCCGAAAACGGCCCTACAGGGGACCGTCATGATCAAAGCGCTTTCTGCCATTGCAGCGGCCGGCTTGGTGGCTGCCGCCCTCACCGTCCTGCCCGGCTTCGCTCCCCAGGTCGAAGCCAGTGTGCCACGGCCGCTGGCCAAGGCGGACCGCCTCGATTTCCGCCCCATCGGCCGTGACTGCTCGCAGCAGGCGTGGCCGAATTTCGAGGCATCGTGCCTGCGCGGCGCCGGCACCAAGGGAACAATCCGTGAGGCCCGCATGGTTGGTGTCGACCGGGCACAGTGAGGCGAATGGCTCATGGGCCAAGGCCTGATGGACCCCGATCCGCTACTCCCTATTCGCCTTCCTACTCGCCATGCGGCTGTTCACTCGCCCCGTTCCCATTCTCCGTCTCCTCGCCGATGTGCTCGACGGAAACGACATGCTCGTCGTCGGCGGTGTTGAACACGATGACACCCTGGGTGGAGCGGCCCGCAATGCGGATGCCGTCGACCGGGCAGCGGATCAACTGGCCCTTGTCGGTGACCAGCATGATCTGATCGCCGTGCTCCACCGGGAATGAGGCGACGAGCTTGCCGTTCCGGTTGTTGACCGACATGGCAACGATGCCTTTGCCGCCGCGGCCGGTGGTGCGGTACTCGTAGGACGAGGTCCGCTTGCCGTAGCCGTTGACCGACACGGTCAGCACCACCTGCTCCTGCGCCGACATCTCGACGTAGCGCTCCTGCGACAGCTGGATCGAGCCGGCGGCGGCCTCTTCGCCCTCGTTGTCGATCGGTTCCTCGGTCGTGACATCGCCCGACATGGCCCGGCGCATCTTCAAATACGCCGTGCGCTCGTCCGACGTGGTCTCGACATGGCGCAGGATCGACAGCGAGATCACTTTGTCGCCCTGGGCGAGCGCGATGCCGCGCACGCCCATCGAGGTGCGGCCGGTGAAGACGCGCACGTCGGTCACGGGGAAGCGGATGCACTGGCCGCCGTTCGCTGTGAGCAGCACGTCGTCGCGCTCGGTGCAGATCTGCACGTTGACGATCTCTTCGCCCTCGTCGAGCTTCATCGCGATGATGCCGGAGCGGCGCACGTCGACGAAGTCCGACAGCTTGTTGCGCCGGACGTTGCCGCCTGTGGTGGCGAACATCACGTCGAGATTGGCCCAGGAGGACTCGTCCTCCGGTAGCGGCATGATCGTGGTGATGCGTTCGCCCTGCTCCAGCGGCAGGATGTTGATCAGCGCCTTGCCCCGCGCATTGGGTGCTGCGACCGGCAGCCGCCAGACCTTCTCCTTGTAGACCTGGCCGCGCGACGAGAAGAACAGCACCGGGGTGTGGGTCGAGGCCACGAACAGCCGGCTGACGAAATCCTCCTCGCGGGTCTGCATGCCCGAACGCCCCTTGCCGCCGCGGCGCTGGGCGCGATAGGCCGAGAGCGGCACGCGCTTGGTATAGCCGGCATGGGACACGGTCACGACCATGTCCTCGCGCTGGATCAGGTCCTCGTCCTCGACCTCGCCTTCCTGCTCGGCGATCACGGTGCGGCGCGGCGTGCCGAACTCGGCCTTAACGGCGGCGAGCTCGTCCTTGACGATCCCCTGCACGCGCGCACGCGAGCGCAGGATGTCGAGATAGTCGTTGATTTCGATCTTGAGCTTGTCGAGCTCGTCCGAGATTTCCTCGCGACCCAGCGCGGTCAAGCGTTGCAGGCGCAGATCGAGAATGGCCCTCGCCTGCTCAAACGACATGCGGATGGTGCCGTCTTCCGCGAGCCGATGACGGGGATCGTCGATCAGGGTGATGATGGCCTCGACGTCCTTGGCCGGCCAATCGCGTGACATCAGCGCGTCGCGCGCGCTGGTCGGATTGGGCGAGGTCCTGATGACGCGGATGACCTCGTCGATATTGGCGACCGCGACCGCGAGGCCTACCAGGATATGGGCGCGATCGCGCGCCTTGTTGAGCAGGTACTTGGTCCTGCGCGTGACGACACGTTCGCGGAACGCGACGAAGATCGTCAGCAGGTCCTTCAAGGTCATCGTCTGCGGACGGCCGCCATCGAGCGCCAGCATGTTGGCGGCGAAACTCGTCTGCAGCGGCGTGAATTTGTAAAGCTGGTTCAGCACCACGTCCGGCACCGCGTCGCGCTTCAATTCGATCACGACGCGATAGCCGTCGCGGTCCGACTCGTCGCGCAGATCGGAAATGCCTTCGATCTTCTTCTCGCGCACCAGTTCGGCGATGCGCTCGACCATTGTGGCCTTGTTGACCTGGTATGGGATCTCCGAGACGATGATCGCTTCGCGGTCCTTGCGGATGGTGTCGATCCGCACCTTGCCCCGCATCATGATCCCGCCGCGGCCGAGATGATAGGCGCTGCGGATGCCCGCCCGCCCAAGGATGATGCCGCCGGTCGGAAAATCCGGGCCCGGAATGATGTTGATCAGGTCGTCGATCGAGAGCGCGGGATTGTCGATCAGCGCGACGCAGGCATCGATCACCTCGCCGAGATTATGCGGCGGGATGTTGGTGGCCATGCCAACCGCGATGCCGCCGGCGCCATTGACCAGCAGGTTCGGGAATTTAGCCGGAAGAACCGACGGCTCTCTGTCGGAGTTGTCGTAGTTGGCCTGGAAATCGACGGTGTCCTTGTCGATGTCGTCGAGCAGCGGAATCGCCGACTTGGCAAGCTTGGCTTCAGTGTATCGATAGGCCGCGGGCGGATCGCCGTCGACCGAGCCGAAATTGCCCTGGCCGTCGATCAACGGCACGCGCATCGAGAAGTCCTGCGCCATGCGCACCATGGCGTCGTAGATCGACTGGTCGCCATGCGGGTGATACTTACCGATGACGTCGCCGACCACGCGCGCGGACTTGACGTATTTCTTGTCGGGCGTGTGCCCCTGCTCATACATCGAGTACAGGATCCGCCGATGCACCGGCTTCAGGCCGTCGCGCGCATCGGGCAGCGCCCGCGCCACGATCACGCTCATCGCGTAATCGAGGTAGGAGCGTTTCATCTCGTCGAGGATGGAAACGGGGCGAATGTCGGAAGGTCCGCCCGGCTCGCCGGGCTTCTCATCTTCTTTATCTGACAAAGGGGATTCCGGTCGGTTTTGACACGCGAAAATCGCTCGGAATCATATAGCGCATCGGCCCCTCGCAGGCCACCCCCAAACGGACCCGAACCGCGCTTTTTCTACTCGCCTTTCCAGGTACTTAACCAGACCGCACGACCGCGCAAGGCAGGCCGCGGGAACCGCCTCGGGCTACGGCCCGAAGACCACCTTGTGCATGATCCGCCCGGGCAGCAGGGTGAACAGTCCGGCGATCACCAGGGCGCCGGAAAACAGCGTGATCATGGCCCGGCGATGGGCCGCCACCCGATGCCGACGCGCGGCCCACACGGCGAGGGGCAGCACGCCCAGCGTGTAGATCGAAAGCAGGTGGATCGGACTCCATGGACCAACCAGCCGGATGGTGTGAATCCAGAACGAACTGGCCGCGACGGCTGCCATCAGCGCGACCCAGATCCAGCCGATCGTTCGATGCGGCAAAGTCCCCTTCGGCGCGGCGAACTGGACGAGCCCCAGCGCGAATGCTGTCATCGCAGCAAGGGCGTGCAGCAGCACGGCGGGTTCGGCGTCGAGCAACGGTGCGAAGCTCATGCGACGCCCCCGGCGGTCAGGTTGCAGCAGCCTGCGCGTTGTGCAGGCGTTCCTTGATCACGTCGACATCGATCCTGCCAGCGCGCATCTTGGCTTCGGCCTGCCCTTTCACCGCCCCACACAGCTCGACGAGCAGAGCATCGTGGGCACACACGGTGTCCATCTTGGTATAGACGAGATCATACTCGACGGGCTCCCAGGTCCCGAGATCGGCGAGATTGTGCTGCATCTGGACCTCGAGATGATCAAGCGCCGCAGCGAACTTGGCCTCCGCCGTGGTCTTCGCCTCGAATTCATGGAAGAGATCGAAGATCTCCTGCCCGACCGTCCCGGGCAAGCGCAACCGGATGTCCTCGATCGCCTCCCGCTCCCTGGCTGCCTTGGCATCCTTTCGGCTACCCGTCTCGAAGAACGGGATGTCACCGGCCAGCGCCTCGACGAGGTCGTGGACGATGATCATCTTCAGCACGCGGTCGATCTCGATTGGCCGTGCAAGATGACGGTGCACGAGCAACGCGAGCAGCGACATGCTCCAGCTATGCTCGGCCACACTCTCACGGCGTCCGTCCGACAGCCAGCTATGGCGCAGCTCGCGCTTCAGGCCCTCGGCGAGCCGGTAGAAATCGACGATCGTAGCCACAGCGTCTTGCATGGGACCAACCTCGCACGATCGCTTGCGTCTCGGGCAGCGCCCCTGACGACCGCCGGCCTTCCGTCCCGACACGGACGGAAGCCGGCACGTATCTGCAGCGCGCGCCCGCGCTTCAGAACGGAATGTCGTCGTCCATGTCGCTGTTGCGTCCGCCACCGCCGGCCGAAGCAACCGCGCGGCGCGGCGGCGCCATCGACGGACCGCTGCTGCCGAAATCGCCGCCCGGCTCATCGGCGAAACTGCCGCCGCCACCACCGCCGCGGCCGTCGAGCATGGTCAGCGTCGAGTTGAAGCCCTGCAGCACGACCTCGGTGGAGAACTTCTCCACACCGCTCTGGTCGGTCCATTTGCGGGTCTGCAGCGCGCCTTCGATGTAAACCTTGGCGCCCTTCTTCAGGTACTGCTCGGCGACCTTGCAGAGCCCCTCGTTGAAGATCACCACGCGGTGCCACTCGGTCTTTTCCTTGCGCTCGCCGGTGGCCTTGTCACGCCACGTTTCCGACGTCGCGATGCTCAGATTGGCGATCGGCCGCCCATCCTGTGTGCGCCGGATCTCCGGATCTTTCCCGAGATTGCCGACCAGAATCACCTTGTTCACGCTACCCGCCATCACCACTCTCCCGCGGTTCTCACTTCACCGGACCGGCCGTGCGCACCGGCCTCTCGGCATCAGGTGGCTAAACCCTTCCTCTCGCGGCGGACCCTATACGGTTGCCGCGCCCGCCACCCGTCCTCTCCATCGCTTATCCACATATAGCAAGCCGTCACGGATTGTTCCAGGTTTGTTCGCGTCATAATCCCACAACCATACGTCGAGTTCCACGGAACCGGATGGAACCCAGAGTTCCCGCAATGGAACCCTCAAAAAGTTCCCAAAATCACGGAAAAGTAATTAACTTTCATAAACTTAGAAAGCCACACTTCCTCCTCGGGTGTGGCTTTTGGGCGACGGTATTCCAGGTTGAATCGTTTATATTTTGGGACGGATTGGGGCCGCAATGGCGGTCGCAACAATTCACCAGAAGCGTGCCTCCGGGGACGAATTGGGGACGCCGAACGCGGGAGACTTGGGATGAGACATCCGATGAAGAGAGTTTTTCTTGGAGCTGTCAGTCTGATGGTTCTGGGCGCGCTGACGCCGGCGGGAGCCGCCGATCTCGCCGCCCGCCCCTACACCAAGGCGCCGGTGGTGGCGCCCGCGCCGCTTCCGACCTGGACCGGCTTCTATCTCGGCCTCCAGGGCGGCGGCGGCTGGGGCCGCAGCGATGAGACCTACTTCTTTGCACCGAACGTCGTCGGCTTTACGCCGACGCAGCGGTACGACATTAGCGGCGGCTTCGTCGGCGGCGTGGTCGGCTACAACTGGCAGGTCGACAACATCGTGTTCGGCCTCGAGGGCGACTATCACTGGGCCGACATCAACGGTCGCTCAGCGGTGATCAACTCCGGCGCCGGTTTCGGCGATACCTACTTCACCAAGCTGCGCGGCTTCGGCGACATCAAGGGCCGGCTCGGCTGGGCGACAGGTCCGGCCCTGCTCTTCGTCAGCGGCGGCGCGTCGGTTGGCGACTTGCAGCACCGCTATGATCCGGGTATCGCTCCACCTCCGGCCGGAGCGGCTCAGAACGACTGGCGCTGGGGTTGGACCATCGGCGCCGGCGCCGAATACATGTTCGCCGCCAACTGGTCGGCCAAGGTCGAATACAACTACATCGACTTCGGCAAGAGCACGATCCAGTACAACAACCCGCCGGTGCCGACCAATCGCTCCGAGTGGAAGGACACCGTGCACACCGTCAAGGCCGGCATCTCCTATCACTTCGGCGGCCCGATCATGTCGCGCTACTGATTGCGCGCGCAAATTGAATATGTCGAAAGGCCGGCCTCGCGCCGGCCTTTTTTTGTGTGCCAGAACCGGCACTTGCTGAGCCGTTGTGTCGTTTGGGTGACGGCTTTTTGCGGTGGAAGGGGCTATCAAAGCCCGGCGGGTGGGCGTTGGTGAGAGTGTGCGTGCGGGCATCGGGCTTGGTTTGGGGACTGCGATGAGAAGGCTGTTGCTGGGGGCGACAACTTCGCTGGCGCTGGGGTTTGCGCCGGCGATCGCAGCCGATTTGCCCGCGCGCACCTTCACCAAGGCGCCCGCGATGATCGCGACGATCTATGATTGGAGCGGCTTCTACCTCGGCCTGAATGCCGGTGGCGCTTCGGCCCGCAACTGCTGGACCAACAACGTCTCCTTTGCCGGCGTCACCGCGACCAACGCCGAAGGCTGCCATGATGCGACCGGTGCGCTGGCCGGCGGCCAGATCGGCTATCGCTGGCAGGCGGGCGGCTGGGTGTTCGGCGTCGAAGGCCAGGGCAATTGGGCCAACCTGAAGGGCAGCAACACCAGCCAGCTCGTCCCGGCCGTGACCAACCAGACCAAGATCAACAGCGTTGGCCTGTTGACCGGCCAGATTGGCTACGCCTGGAACAACGTGCTCTGGTACGTGAAGGGCGGCGCCGCGGTCGCAGGCGAGAAGTACAACGGTCTTGCCACGGCGACGGGGGCGGCATTCGACCAGTCCAGCGCGACCCGCTGGGGGGCTGCGGTCGGTACCGGTGTCGAGGTCGGCTTTGCGAAGAACTGGTCGGTCGGCGCCGAATACGAGCATATCTTCATGGGCAACAAGGCCCTGAACTTCTCCGGCGTTCCCGCCGGTGCGGCGACCCGGACCGATACGGTCGGCCAGGATGTCGACATGGCCACGGTCCGTGTCAACTATCGCTGGGGCGGCCCCGTCGTCTCCAAGCACTGACGTCTCCAGCACTGACATCCGACGCCCTGAGGTCTACAGGTCTCCTTGAGGGACTGACATCGCCCGACTCGTGATCATTCGGCTGGTGGCTCTCGGCCGGGTGTGGCCGAGATCATTTTCGGCTGCGGCCGAAGCTTACCACGTCTGCCCCGCCATGACCGGTGCGAGCCGATCCGCGGGCGACCATCCTTAACCCCCGCTTAAGCACGATCCGCAGATCCGGACGCACGCGTCGGAGCGATCACAGCTTTGGAAATCAGTGTCTCCTACAACCAATGGCAGGCCACGCGAGCGTGGCCCCCGGATCGGAGGGATCCGGCGAGAGGACATTTGGGACTGGGGAGACAGCAATGAAGACAACTCTGATCATGACCGCGGGCGTCGCAGCGCTGGGACTGGCTCCCGCCTCGGCAGCCGACTTCGCCACGCGTCCTTATGGCAAGGCACCGGCGCCCGCCTATGTCACGCCGCTGCCGAGCTGGGCCGGCTTCTATCTCGGCGCCAACGGCGGCGCCGACTGGAGCCACAATTGCTGGACGCTGAATCGCGTCGCCGGCGTAGCCGTCGTGCCGACGCAATCCGAAGGCTGCCACAACGCGACGAGCGGCCTCATCGGCGGCCAGGTCGGCTATCGCTGGCAGGCCGCGAGCTGGGTGTTCGGCCTCGAAGCCCAGGGCAACTGGACCGACCTGAAGTCGTCCAATGCGAGTGCCGCGGCGCTCGCGACCGGCATCACCAACACCACCAAGACCGACGCGATCGGCCTGTTCACCGGCCAGGTCGGCTATGCCTGGGGCAACGTGCTTTGGTACGTGAAGGGCGGCGCGGCGGTCACGCACAACAAATACACCGGCACCGCCAATGCGGCAGCGCCCTTCCCCGTCGGCACGCTGCTCGATTCCGCCAGCGAGACCCGCTGGGGCGGCACCGTGGGCACCGGCGTCGAATTCGGCTTCGCGCCGAACTGGTCGGTCGCGGTCGAATACGATCACCTGTTCATGGGATCGCGCGACATCACCTTCCCGGCCACCGCGACCGTGCTGTCGCGGGTCGACACCATCAAGCAGGACATCGACATGGCGACCGTTCGGGTCAACTACCGATTCGGCAGCCCGGTTGCCGCGCGCTACTGACGAAAAACCCGCTCCTCGGAGCCCATCGGAAAGGCCGGCGCCCGCGCCGGCCTTTTTCGTGTCTGCAGCTCGGCATCGCTGCGGCTATTTTGTGTTAAATCTTTGATATATAACGCTTTTTACCGGTTGTGGCGGCTGCGTTACAGCGCCTCTGGGGGCCCCCGTGTATGAACATTTCCATCGCTTGTCATTCCAACTCCTTGGGGGAACATTCATGAAGAACTTGCTTGTGATCACGACGGCCCTCGTCGGCCTCGCGACCGCCACATCCGCCTCGGCGGCCGATCTCGCGGCACGCCCCTACACCAAGGCGCCGCCGATGGTGGCGCAGATCCTGAGCTGGTCGGGCCTCTACGTCGGTATCCAGGGCGGCGGCGGCTGGGGCACCAGCAAGGAAACATTCATCGGCCGCTTCAACGCGCCCGGTTTCCTGGGCACCCAGAACTACAACACCAATGGCGGCTTCGTCGGCGGCGTGATCGGCTACAACTGGCAGGTCGACAACGTCGTGTTCGGACTCGAAGGCGACTATCACTGGGCCGACATCAACGGCCGATCCGCCGTGGTCAATGCCGGCGTCGGCGACACCTTCTTCACCAAGC
>JBARNF010000349.1:0-8068 GCA_049802835.1 Bradyrhizobium sp. | reverse complement strand
AGCGCCATGCATTCCAGCAGGGGGAGTCCGAAACCTTCCGAACGATGCAGCGAAACGAAGCAGTCGCAGGCCGCCTGCAGCAGTCGCGTTCGTTCGCAGGAAAGCACTTCATCGAGAAAAATAACGTTGGGGGCTTCGCGCAGGTCCCGCAGGAGCGGCTCCAGCCCGGCCGTCCTGTTGGCCCGACCGTGACATTTGACGACGAGGCGCGGAGAGCTCGCTCCCTGCCGCGGAAACGCGTTCATGAACGCCCGATAGGCTCCCCACGGATTCTTGCGCGCCGGCCACGAGTTGAGGTCGAACATCGTCAGCAACAAAAAGTCGTCGGCGGGCAGACCCAACTGCGCGCGGGCGAAAGACGTCGATATTTGATCGGTCTCGACGGCATGGGGAACCACGCGAACGGACGCTCCGCCGGCCGCCCTGACAGCTCGCGCCGTGAAATTGCTCGGAACCCAGATCTCGTGCGTCGTCTCCAGCGCTCTTGCCCATTGCGGAGGGAATACCGGCAGTTCCCAGTGCCAAAAGCCGATGCGCCGACGGCCCAGGAAAGCTTCCAGGGGGGAATTCTTGAACAACCACAGCAACGTGTCGGGGTTGAGATGGATCAGCGTGGAATCGTATTCGGAAATGAAGTCCGGACTGCAGGGAAACTCGACCGTGTTTTCGAACTGCGACAGCCGGATATTGTGCGTCGAGACAGGAATCCCGAGGGTGGCGAGCGCCTGCGCGGAGCGCCTGGCGGACTGTCCGATGCCGATTTCCGCAGTGAAGAGCCCGTACACGGCAATTCCGCGTTTGAGCTCGCTCACCTTCCTTTCCAGCTCCATCAGGGACCCGGTATCCGGGTAGCCAAACCGCCGGATCGCCTCCGACAGACCGAACAACCGAGACTCGCGCTTTCCCAGGGTGAAGCTTCTCTTCAGCTGGGCCAGCAAGGCGGACCGGGACCCGAACGCCTTCACGCAAGCTTCCGCCGTGGTCTCGGGGCCCAGAAGCGTGATTGCGTCTTTCACGAGATCGCGCAACGCGACCGTGGAGAGACCAGGAAATTCATCTGAGGCGTCGGTGCTCATAGGACGTCCGCAGGCTGGATGTACGACAATTTCCCAATATAAATTCCAGGCGCACCCTACGTTGGGTCGACGGCGAAGACTAGGCCCAGTCCATGCGGACGCGCGTGTATTTCCCCCGCCATTGCCGTATCGGATCCGACCGCCGATCCGGACCCGGGCAGGATCATTGCCCACCAGTGTGGGCGAATTGCCCCGGTCACTCCGAACGTTCCGCGGATCGACCTCAGCGTCCCCCGACCGGCTTTTCCACCCCAAGCCCGACGCCTTCCGCACGCCATCAGCCGGGGATCGTGCCTTTCTCGACCAGGCGCCGTTTCCAGTATCGGCCGGCGCGCGAGGGAAACGCGAGGGAACGGGTTCCGTTCTCCAGGGTGAGATTCAAATTGTAGAACGGGTCGTTGTCGATGACCTTGCTCCACCTGTCGCGAAAAAGCCCGAGCTCCCGCTGGAAGCGCTCGAGCTTCGCCCGGCGCTCCGGCGTGTCGGCCGCGATATCGTAGTTGCCGCGCGTCGCGGATTCGTAGTGATACAGCACCGCATCGGCCGCCCAGACGATCCGGTATCCGCGCTCGCGCAATCGCAGGCAGAAATCGATGTCGTTGAAGTCGACCGCGAGCTTTTCGTCGAGGCCTCCCACCGCGGTGAAGACCGAGCGGCGACACACGAGGCAGGCCGCCGTCACGGCCGATACCTCCTGGGAGACCATGAGAAGTCCGTGCGGCCCGAACTCGGAGCGACGACTCCCGACATACATGTGGGAGGCGGCGCCGCGGCTTCCCAGCACCACGCCCCCGTGCTGAATCGTATCGTCCGGATAGTACAGCTTTGCGCCGACCGCGCCGACATCCGCTTCGAGGACGTGACCCACCATGGCCTCGAGCCAGTCGCGGCCGATCACATCCAGATCGTTGTTGACGAAAGCCAGGACCTCCCCGCGCGCGAACGGCGTCATCTCGTTGTGCAGCTTGGCGTAATTGAACTCGCCCGGATAGGGCAGGATGCGCACGCGCGGATCGCCCTGGAGCGTCGCGTAGTAGCGAAACGTCTCCGATTCCCGGCTGCGGTTGTCGATGATCATGACATCGAACGACGGATAGTCGGTGCGGGCGAGAATTCCATCGACGCATTTTCGCAGCAGATCGCAACGGTCGCGCGTCGGGATGATGATGGTGACGTGGGGCGGTGTGTGCGGCAGGCGGCGCTTGATCGAAAACCATCCATGCTCGTCGGCGGACAGGGTCGCGTCGATGTTGCGGCGGGCGAGCGCTTCCGCAACGACGGCGTGACCCGCCGCGATTTCGCGTCGCCGGCGATCTTGCGATCGCGAGCCCTGATGGAGGAGGACGACGGGAACATGGTGAACGGCGCCGTCGGCGCGCGGCGTCTCGTCGGGTCCGTCCGCGGCTCTCAGCACGAGATCCCATTGCCACGCATCGCCCGCGACGGTGCGCGCCCCGCCGAGCCGGCGCAGCGTCGTGGTCTTGACGAAGACCGCCCTGCCGACATAGTTGAAGGCCAGACAAAGCTCGCGACTCCAGCCCGGCTTGAAGAACGGATTCGTCCTTTCTCCTTTCGGCGTCAACTCGTCGTGGTCGCCATAGATCATCTCCGCGCTCCGCTCGTCGAGCACGGCGCGCGCCGCGAGATAGAGGGCGTGAGGACTGAGCGAATCGCCGCCTTCGATCGCGATCAGGAACTCGCCGCTCGCCATCGCAAGTCCGGCGTTGAAGATTTCGGCCACGGACGAAGTCGTCACGCCCGCGCTTCGCACCGGGACATCCGCCAATGCGCGGGCCGCGGGTGCCGCGGACCCGATGGCCGGGTCCGCGATGATGACCTCGAACTCGCGATAGATCTGCCGCGACAATGATTCGACGGTCACGTCGAGACCGCCGGCGCCATCCGGCAGGATCACCACCGTCAGCTTGGGCCGATGCTCGAATCCCGCGATATCCCGTCGAATCAATTCCTCATCGGAGTGGCTGACCGTGTCGAACAGGCTCACCCAGCGGGCATACGACCATTCCTGGTCCTCCTGCGGCGGACCGCCGAAGAGCTCTCGCTCGGCGGCCGCTTTCATTCTCTTCAGGTTGTTGCTCAGGGAGCGCTTGCGGATCGAATGCGCCGTCCGCTCGATCAGGCGGACGGGCGCCGAGAACCGGTAACTCCAAGAGGACTTGATTTCATCCAGGCGCGCCGACAATCGACGAACTTCGTCGCGATAAAATTCGAGTTCGTCCATTCCGCGTGACCATAGAGGGAAGCCCGCCCGACGCTTCGAACGTTATCACGGAAAGCGCCTGTAAAGCAAAAGATCTCCCCCGGCAGAACGGGTGAACGCATTGCGGGCGCCGGAATTCGCAATGTCCCCGCACGACCGGTGAGCAAGATTGCAGGCGGACGCCGTTTGCGCTACGCCAGCGCGTCAATTCGCTGCCCGCGATGCGCGCGGGCGAGTTCCGAGACCATGATGACAGAGCGCCCCAGAATCGCCACCGCGCCGCTTCCCTTCATCGATCTGCAGGCGCAGCGGCGCGTCATTGCCGATCGCGTCGAGGCGGCGATCGCCCGCGTCCTCGCTCATGGCCAGTACATTCTCGGCCCGGAGGTCCAGGCGCTCGAAGCGGAGCTCGCCCGCTTCTGCGGCGCCAAGGAGGTGGTCTCCTGCGCCAACGGCACCGACGCGCTCGCGCTGGTCCTGATGGCCAAGGAGGTCGCGCCGGGCGACGCGATCCTGTGCCCGAGCTTCACCTTCGCGGCGACCGCGGAGGTCATCGCGTGGATGGGCGCCACGCCGGTGTTCGTGGATGTGCGGCCGGACACTTTCAACCTGGACCCGCAGAGTCTGGAGCTCGGCATCGCCACGGCGCGCCGGCTCGGCCTCAAGCCGGTCGGCGTCATCCCGGTCGACCTGTTCGGCCAGCCGGCGGATTACGCCGCGATCGAGCCGATCTGCGCGCAGCACGGATTGTGGATGCTGTGCGATGCGGCACAATCGGTCGGGGCGACACACCGGGAGCGCAACGTGGGGGCGATCGGCTTCGCCACCGCCACCAGCTTCTTTCCCGCCAAGCCGCTCGGCTGCTACGGCGATGGCGGCGCGGTGTTCACCGACGATGCGCAGCTCGCCGAGCTTCTGCGCTCGCTGCGCATGCACGGCCAGGGCAGCGACCGCTACGACAACCCGCGGGTCGGCCTCAACAGCCGCCTCGACACCATCCAGGCGGCGATCCTGATCGAGAAGCTGAGGATCTTCCCGGCGGAGATCGGCAAGCGCAACGACATCGCCGCGCGCTACAATGCCGGTCTCGCGGACGTCGCCGGCGTTCCGCGCGTGCTCGCCGGCTGCATCTCCGCCTGGGCGCAATACACCATCAAGGTGCCGCCGGCCCGACGCGCCGACTTCGCCGCCGCCCTCAAGGCGCAGGGGATTCCCACCGCCATCTACTATCCCAAGCCGCTGCACCAGCAGATCGCCTATCGCCATCACCCGGTCGCCGGCAACGGCCTGGCCGCGACCGAGGCGATCGCGCACGAGGTGATCAGCCTGCCGATGCACCCCTATCTGGAGCCGGACGTGCAGGACCGGATCATCGATGCCGTTCGTGCCGCGCTGTGACGCCTGGCGTCGTTTGGGTCATCTGTTTTTCAAGCCGACACTGCGGCGGGACTTGATACTCTGGACCTTCGGCCTCGCCGCCGTGGTGGCGGTCTCGTACATCTACAGCCTTCGGCTGAACAATCCTCCGATCCGGTCGGACGGCCTGGGCTATTACGTCTATCTGCCCGCCTTCCTGATCGACCACGATCCGACATTCAAGACGACCGTGGAGCGCCTGTTTCGCGGCCTCTCACCGAATTTCGCCGGACTTTCGATCTACCCCGAGACGGGTCATTACCTGGACAAATTTCCGCTTGGAACGGCGCTGCTGCAATTGCCTTTCTTTCTCGCCGCAGACGGGCTGACGATGCTGCTCGGCCTCGACCGGTCGGGAGTTTCGCCGACCTACCAGGTCGCCAATGTCGCATCGGGGTTCTTCTATTTCCTCGCCGGCCTTTTCGTTCTGCTCGGAACGCTGCAGAAGTTCTTTGAAGATCGCATCGTGGCGCTGACCGCCGCCCTGATCGTATTCGGGACGAACGTCTTTCATTATGCGACCTATGACGGCTCGTTCTCGCATGTCTACACGTTCGCATTGGCCTCCTTCTATGTCGCCCTGCTGCTGCGATATGCGCAATCGCCGGGGATCGGTCTCGCCGCCGCGAGCGGCGCGGTCCTCGGCCTGATCGTCATCACGCGCAACGTGAACGCGATCCTCGGCCTTCTCGCCTTCGGCATCTGGCTGCAAGCGGCACGAAAGTCCGCTTTCAGGATTTCGTCCTGGCGCGAGGCGGCCGTCTTCGGAGCGTGCCTGATCGGCGCCGTCGCTCCCCTCCTCGTCTACTGGAAATTCGCAACGGGCCACTTCCTCGTCTATTCCTACGGGGTCGAGGCGTTCAATTGGGCGCAGCCGAACATCGTGAACTTTCTGTTCAGCGTCAGGAAAGGGCTGGTTTTCTGGACTCCCGCCATCCTGGTCGCGGTCGCCGGCTTCCTGTTTCTCCCGCGCGCCTTGCGCGCCTTCGGTGCGTGGGCGGCATTGTGCATCGCCGGCCATCTGTATGTTTGCGCGAGCTGGGAGGCGTGGTCGTTCGGCGGCAGCTTCGGCAGCCGGCCGTTCGTCGACGTGATGCCGATCCTCGCGTTTCCGTTCGCCGCGGCCCTGGCGGAGATCGCGCGCCGCTGGAATGCGGCGGTGGTGCGCCGCATGGTGATCGGGCTGATCGTCGTGAACTGCATCTTGATGAACGCGTACTGGGTCGGCATCATTCCCTACGACGAGACGACGCTTCAGCACATCCTGAATTTGCCGGCGAACTACTACGCCGTCCTGACGCGGCGCTTCATCTGATCGAAGCCGCAAGCCGCGCTCAGGTCTTGAAATAATCCCGATACCAGCGGACGAACCGCTCCACCCCGACCTCGATCGGCGTGCGCGGGGCGAAATCCACCGCGCGCGCGAGATCGTCGACGTCGGCATAGGTGCTCGGCACGTCGCCCGGCTGCATCGGCATGAATGTCTTGATCGCCTTCTTGCCGAGACACTCCTCCAGCACCTCGATGAAGCGCAAGAGCTTCACCGGCTGATGGTTGCCGATATTGTAGAGCCGGTAGGGCGCGTTGCTCGCGGCCGCGTCGGGGTGCTCGCCGCTCCAGCCCGGATCGGGCGCCGGCACATGGCCGACGAGCCGGCATACCGCTTCGACGACGTCGTCGATATAGGTGAAATCGCGCTCCATGCGCCCGTCGTTGAACACCTGGATCGGCTCGCCCGCCAGGATGGCGCGCGTGAAGAGGAAATAGGCCATGTCGGGCCGCCCCCACGGCCCGTACACGGTGAAGAAGCGCAGCCCCGTCGTCGGCACGCGGAACAGATGGCTGTCGGTGTGCGCGAACAGCTCGTTCGTCTTCTTGGTGGCGCCGTAGAGGCTGACGGGATGATCGGTGGTCTGGTGGGTGGAGAACGGCATGCCGGTGTTGGCGCCGTAGACCGAGCTCGACGACGCATAGAGGAGATGCGGCGTGCGTCGATGCCGGCATCCTTCCAGGACGTTGAGGAATCCTTGGACATTGCTGCGCACATAGGCGTGCGGATTGGCGAGCGAGTAGCGCACGCCTGCCTGCGCGGCGAGGTTGACCACGGCGTCGAATTCGCTGCTGCGAAACAGCGTCTCGACCGGCGCCTGGTCGGCGAGATCCATCTCGAGGAAACGGAACCGGTCGAACTCCCGCAACTGGCGCAGGCGCGCGTCCTTGAGCGACACGTCGTAATAGGGGTCGAGATTGTCGAGACCCCACACGTCCCGCCCCTCCGACAACAGCTTCCGCGCAACGTGGAATCCGATGAATCCCGCCGCGCCGGTCACGAGAATGGGCGCCATGACAAATCCGGTTGTCGCCGCGCGCGCGGCGCGAACATCGCGTCCCGAGGTCACCGGACGAAGCGGAATTTCGCCAGGTACCACAGGGCCTTCAGGCCGTCCTTCCAGTTGATCTTCTTGCCCTCGTCGTAGCTGCGCCCGAAATACTGGATGCCGACCTCGTAGATGCGCCAGCGCCGGGCGCGGGCGATTTGGGCGCTGATCTGCACCTCGAAACCGAAATCGTTGCAGGTGATCGCGAGGCTGTCGAGCACCTCGCGCGTGAACATCTTGTAGCACACCTCGATGTCGGTCAGCGTCTGGTTGAACAGCACGTTGTAGATATTCGAGATGAGCCGGTTGGCGATGTAGTGATGATAGTAGAGCGAGCGGTGCGGCCGGCCGTAGAAGCGCGAGCCGTAGACGACGTCGGCCACCTTCCGCTTCACGATCAGGTCGTACATGGTCTCCCAGTCCGCCGGATCGTATTCGAGATCGGCGTCCTGGATCACGATCACGCCGCCGGTGCAGGCCTTCATCGCGGTCTGCACCGCGCCGCCCTTCCCCTTGTTGCGCTCGTGGAAGACGACGCGGACGGCGCAATGGTCGTTCAACGCAAGCGTCGCGCGTGCGCCTTCGGCCGTGCGCATGTCCCGCTCGGGGGCGGTGGGAAACCGTTGCTGCAGCCAGGCGCGGGTGCCGTCGGTCGAGCCGTCGTCGACGATGACCAGCTCCTTGGTCACGCCCGGCAGCACCTGCTGCAACAACGTGACGACCGCCGCGATCGTGCCGATTTCGTTATAGACGGGAATGAGCACCGATAAAGTCGGACTGGTCATCATATCTGGTTTTTCTGCAGTAGAGAGCACGTCTAATCTGTCGTTTGACCTAGCCGGTCGGGTGGGGGGCGTCAAGCCGATCTCCCGTGTTCTCGATCCAGGCGACCGATTCGCCGCGCGGGGCATACGCAGGGCTTTCGCGCCGACCCCGTAGCGTGTATCCAGTATTGACCCCACTTTTGCCGGAACGGG
>JBARNF010000348.1:0-3944 GCA_049802835.1 Bradyrhizobium sp. | reverse complement strand
CCGGTCGGACCGATCAGCAGGATGTTCGACTTCGCGAGCTCGACGTCGGAGTGCTTGGTCTGGTGGTTCAACCGCTTGTAGTGGTTGTGAACCGCGACCGAGAGCACCTTCTTCGCATGGCTCTGGCCGATCACATAATCGTCGAGAACCTTGCAGATTTCCTTTGGAGTCGGAATGCCGTCGCGCGACTTGACCAGCGAGGATTTGTTCTCCTCGCGGATGATGTCCATGCAGAGTTCGACGCATTCGTCGCAGATGAAGACGGTTGGACCTGCGATCAGTTTGCGGACTTCGTGCTGGCTCTTGCCGCAGAACGAGCAATACAGCGTGTTCTTGGAGTCGCCCGTGCCGACCTTACTCATTCCTGTCTCCGTCCGCGGTTCGCTCTTGTCCGCCCGTTCGTTCCGATCCGGTACAGGCCGGACCAGACTGGTGAAAGAGCAAATTTCGTACCAAAATTAACACCTTGTTCTTCACCCGCCGTGCACCCACGACCCTACGCGAATCCCCCACGATCCATAACTGGACACTCTAGCCAATCATGCTGTCATCCGACTATCAAGAATTCGCTAATCGGAGGACTCACCATAGACCGTGACATTACCGTGATTTTGGGGCTTGACACGGTAAGGATACGCGAAATCAGCGGAACGTTGCGTGTTTGCCACGCCTGTTCGCCGGTTTCACGGCAGGGTTGCGGCCCTGTTCAGACCGCACCTTGATACCTTTAGCAGCATTGAGTCGGCGCCTGCCGGACCAATTTCCCTTGAAACAACGGCCCCTGAACCTGACGCCTCGAGACTTGAAACCTCGAGACTTGAAGCCCCAGGACCCGTCGCCTCAAGAGCCGTCGCCTCAAGACTTGGCCATTGAAGCCGGCTCTTCCGGCCGCTTGTCGATCACCTTGTCGATCAGGCCGAACTCCTGGGCGGCTTCCGCCGTGAGGAATTTGTCGCGTTCCAACGCATCCTCGATCGACTTGTAGGGCTGGCCGGTGTGCTTGACGTAGATCTCGTTGAGCCGCTTCTTCAGGTTCAGGATCTCCTGAGCATGCAGCATGATGTCGGTCGCCTGGCCCTGGAAGCCGCCGGACGGCTGGTGGACCATGATGCGCGAGTTCGGCAGCGAGAAACGCATGTCCTTGTGGCCGGCGCAGAGCAGCAGCGAACCCATCGAGGCTGCCTGCCCCGTGCACAGCGTCGACACCGCCGGACGGATGAACTGCATCGTGTCGTAGATCGCAAGACCCGACGTCACCACCCCGCCCGGCGAGTTGATGTACATCGCGATTTCCTTCTTCGGGTTCTCCGCCTCGAGGAACAGGAGCTGCGCGACGATCAGGGTCGCCATGCCGTCCTCGACCGGGCCCGTCATGAAGATGATGCGCTCCTTCAGGAGCCTGGAGAAGATGTCGTAGGCGCGCTCACCGCGGTTGGTCTGTTCGACCACCATGGGCACAAGGTTCATATAGGTTTCGACGGGATCGCGCATGAATCACCCAAGGGTTGGACCGGCAGTTGAGACGACCGTCCACCGCAGGTGAGGCTCTTTCGACGAGCAGCGGCGGATGGGGGTCCCGTGATGCAGAACTTCAAGACCGAGCCCACAGATATGGACCATTTTCCCGGTGACAAGACCGGCGAACGTGGGCACCGCGGGCGAAGTCGTTGTCCTGTTCAAGCTGATTCCCGCCGCCGCGACCAGCGTCCGGAACCAGTCTGACCGGCGCTTTCGCCGGTCAACCTTAATCTCTGGCTATCTGAGTGAGCGCCCGCAGGCGGGCCCGATCAGGCCGCCTTGTCGCTGTCGTCGTCCTTGAACAGCTCATCCTTCGACACCTTCTTCTCGGTGACGTTGGCGAGTTCGAGGATGAAGTCGACGACCTTGTCCTCGTAGATCGGCGCGCGCAACTGGGCGAGCGCCTGCGCGTTGCTGCGATAGAAGTCCCAGACCTCCTTCTCGCGGCCCGGCATCGAGCGCGCGCGCTCGATCACGGCGCGGCTGACCTCGTCATCGGTCACGGTGATCTTGTTCTTCTCGCCGATTTCCGACAGCACGAGGCCGAGGCGAACGCGGCGGTCGGCGATGGTGCGGTACTCCTCCTTCGCCTTGTCCTCGGTGGTGTTCTCGTCGGCAAAGGTCTTGCCGCTGGAGTCCATCTCGGCCTTCACCGAGTTCCACATCAGGTTGAACTCCTCGTCGATCAGCGACGGCGGCGCATCGAACTTGTGCGTCTCGTCGAGACGGTCGAGCAGCGTGCGCTTCACGCGCTGGCGGGTCGCCTGGCTGAACTCGCCGGCGAGACGGTCACGCATCAGCTGCTTGAGCTTGTCGAGCGATTCGAGGCCGAGCGTCTTGGCGAACTCGTCGTCGATCACCTTGTCCTCCGGCGCCTCGATCGCGGTCGCGGTGGTCTCGAACTCGGCCGCCTTCCCGGCGAGTTCGTTGTTCAGATAGTTGGTGGGGAACGTGACCTTGAGCGTGCGGGTCTCGCCGACGCCGATGCCGAGCAGCTGATCCTCGAAGCCGGGGATGAAGGTGTTCGAGCCGATCACGACATCGATGCCTTCGCCGGTGCCGCCCTCGAAGGCAACGCCGTCGATCGTGCCTTTGAAGCTGACCTTCACGCGGTCGCCGCTCTCGGCCTTCGCGCCTTCGACCTTCGCCGCATAGCCGCGGTTGGCGTCGGCCAAGCGCTTGATCGCCTCGTCGACGTCGGCGTCGGTGATGTCGGCGACGGGCTTCTCGACCGAGAACGTCTTGAAATCAGCGAGTGCGATCGCCGGGACGACTTCGACGGCCACGGTGTAGGTCAGGTCCGACTGACCGGTGAGGATCTTCTCGACCTCGGCCTCCTCGGTCGCCATCGTGACCTTCGGCTCGGTCGCGAGGCGGAAGCCGCGCTCGGTGAAGATCTGCGTGTTGGTGTCGCGGATGGTCTGGTCGATCATCTCGGCCATGACGGAGCGGCCGTAGATCTTCTTCAGATGCGCGACCGGCACCTTGCCGGGGCGAAAGCCGTTGATGCGGACCTTGTCCTTCATATCCACCAGCTTGGCGTCCGCCTTGGCGTCGAGATCGGCCGCGGGAACGCTGATCTGGAACTCGTGCTTCAAGCCTTCGGACAAGGTTTCTGTGACCTGCATGGCGCCAATCTTCTTCCGCTTCGGTCCGGACCCTTGCGATCCGGACTCATCTGACTCAATTGTGGACGACGCGCGGCAAAGTGACCTTGCGCCGGTGGGTCGGCGCCCCCGCTTCCTCTTTGCGAGAAAACCGGTTCGCCGGTAAAACTTGGGGCAAACGCCAGAGTAGCGCTTGGTGCGGGCGGAGGGACTCGAACCCCCACAACTTTCGTCACTGGAACCTAAATCCAGCGCGTCTACCAGTTCCGCCACGCCCGCGTGAACTGCATCGATAACCCGGCCGCGATGCCGCGGGCGGCGCGGCTTATACCACGCGCGAAACTGTCCGCAGCAAAAAAATGGGGCTTCGACAGCGCCCGCGGCCAGCCGATCGGCCAAGCTCGCCGCACAGATAAAGGAAAAGAAGATGATCCGCATCCCCCTCAACGCACAATGTTTTGTCGCATGACGCGTCCTGTGGAGGGGGTCAGCCGCCGCACCCTGCTCGGCGGCTTTGCCGCAGCCTGCACGGCGTCGTTTCCACGTTTCGCTTCGGCTGCCGCACGGACGTCGGTCCCGCTGGAGGCGCGTGCCGAATCTCTGACGCTCGGCCCCGGCCGCTCGCCCTCCCAGGTATGGCGGCTTGCTGCGCCCGCGCCGGTCCTGCGGCTGTCGCGCGGCGCAGCGCTCGATCTGGCTCTGGCCAATGGCCTTGCGATGCCGATGGCGCTGTCCGGCCGCGGCCTGATCACGCCGTCGCCCCTGCTCATGCAGGCGCCGGTCGGGCCGGGCAGCCGCACCAGCCTTGCGGCGGCAGCG
>JBARNF010000347.1:0-7653 GCA_049802835.1 Bradyrhizobium sp. | reverse complement strand
GGGCACGCAGCGACCGAGGCTCCGGTCGCCGCAAGGATCGCGGCGGGAAACATTTTTGTGCCTTCGGAAGACGACCCGCTGTGGATGAAGATCTGGCGCGGCGATGTGGTCAAGATCGCCACCACGGTGTTTGCACTTGGCGCGCTCACCCTGATCTTCTTCTTCCAGAATACGCTGGTGCGCCGTCCCCGGCTCTACGCATGGATTCGCCGTGGCTATCTGCTCTTCATCCTGGTCTGGCTCGGCTGGTATGCGAACGCCCAGCTTTCGGTCGTCAACGTCCTGACCTTCGCCAACTCGCTGCTGACCGGCTTCAGCTGGGAATACTTCCTGTCGGCTCCGCTGATCTTCCTGCTCTGGGCCTCGATCGCCGCCGGACTTCTGTTCTGGGGCCGCGGGCCATTCTGCGGCTGGCTCTGTCCGTTCGGGGCGCTGCAGGAACTGCTCAACAACATCGCCCAGGCGGTGAAGATCCCGCAATACAGGCTGCCGTGGGGCCTGCACGAGCGGCTGTGGCCGATCAAATACATCATCTTCCTCGGCCTGTTCGGCATGTCGCTGTACTCCACCGCATTTGCAGAGCAATTGGCGGAGGTCGAACCGTTCAAGACCGCCATCGTCCTGAAGTTCGCGCGCGAATGGCCGTATGTCATCTACGCGTTGACGATGCTGTCCGCCGGCCTGTTCGTCGAGCGCTTCTTCTGCCGCTACATGTGTCCGCTCGGGGCCGCGCTGGCGATTCCAGGGCGGATCCGGATGTTCGAGTGGTTGCGGCGCTGGCCCGAATGCGGCTCGCCCTGCCAGCGCTGCGCCAAGGAATGCCCGGTACAGGCGATTCACCCCGAGGGGCACATCAACGTCAATGAGTGCATCTACTGCATGCATTGCCAGGAACTGTATTTCGACGAACATCGCTGCCCGCACATGATCCAGCTGCGGCTGAAGCGCGAGAAGCGCGATGCGCTGTCGTCGCCCTCGATGCGCGGCGGCAGGGGGCCGAGCACAACTATCACCGCCGGCGGCAAGCCCATCGACCTGCCGACCGCCGATGCGATCACACCACCTGCAACCTGAAAGCCTTGGAGGCTATGATGAGCGACAGCGAAAACGCAAAGAACGTCAGCCGGCGCACTTTGCTCGGAACCACCGCGGCGGCCGCGGGTGTCGGTCTCGCCGGTGGCGTTGGTCTCGGCACCGATGGCAAGGGATTTGTCACGGCCGCCGATGCGCAGACCAAGACCGCAGCTCCGCAAGCACCTGCCGCGCGACCCGCGATCCAGAAGCTGGATGTCGCCCCGGGCGAGTTGGACGAATATTACGTGTTCTTCTCCAGCGGCCAGTCCGGCGAACTGCGCATTGTCGGGCTTCCCTCAATGCGCGAATTGATGCGCGTTCCGGTGTTCAACCGCTGCAGCGCCACCGGCTGGGGATTGACCAACGAAAGCCTGAAGGTGCTTACCGAGGGACTGTTGCCGGAGACCCGCGAATTTCTCAAGACGCGCGGCGGCACCTACACGAACGGCGACCTACATCATCCGCATCTCTCGTTCACCGACGGCACCTATGACGGGCGCTACGCCTTCATGAACGACAAGGCCAATACCCGTGTCGCGCGGGTGCGCCTCGACGTCATGAAGTGCGACAAGATCATTCAGCTTCCGAACCAGCACTCGGTGCACGGCCTGCGCGTGCAGAAATACCCGCGCACCGGCTATGTATTCGCAAACGGCGAGGATGGCGTGCCGCTGCCAAACGACGGCAAGATCCTCGACGATCCGAAGCAGTACCGCTCGATCTTCAGCGCGATCGATGGCGACACCATGAAGGTCGCCTGGCAGGTGATCGTCAGCGGCAACCTCGACAATGTCGACGCCGACTACCAAGGCAAATATGCCTTCTCCACCTGTTACAATTCGGAGGAGGGTGTCACGCTGGCGGAGATGACCGCCAGCGAACAGGATTGGGTCGTCATCTTCAACCTCAAGCGCATCGAAGAGGCGGTCAAGAAGGGCGACTTCAAGGAAATGAACGGCGTGCCGGTGATCGACGGCCGCAAGGGCTCGCAATATACGCGCTATGTCCCCGTCTCAAACAATCCGCATGGCATGAACACGGCGCCGGACGGCATTCATATCGTCGCTGCCGGAAAGCTCTCGCCGACAGTCACGGTGATGGATGTGCGGCTGTTCGACCAGCTTTTCGACGACAAGATCAAGCCGCGTGACGTCGTGGTTGCGGAGCCGGAACTTGGTCTTGGGCCCTTGCATACGGCGTATGACGGCAGGGGCAACGCCTATACGACGCTGTTCCTCGACAGTCAGGTGTGCAAATGGAATATCGACCTGGCAAAGCGTGCGTTCAAAGGCGAGAAGGTCGACCCGATCATCCAGAAGATCGACGTCCATTATCAGCCCGGCCACAATCACACGTCGATGGGGCAGACCAAGGAAGCCGACGGAAAGTGGCTGATCTCGCTGAACAAGTTTTCCAAGGATCGGTTCCTCAACGTCGGTCCGCTGAAGCCGGAGAACGATCAGCTCATCGATATCTCCGGCGACAAGATGAAACTGGTTCATGACGGTCCGAGCTTTGCCGAACCACATGACGCCACCATCGTTCATCGTTCCAAGATCAACCCGATTTCGATCTGGGATCGTGCCGATCCGATGTTTGCTGATGCGGTCAAACAGGCCAAGGCCGATGGCATCAACCTCGAGGCCGATTCCAAGGTCGTCAGGGACGGCAACAAGGTTCGCGTCTACATGACGTCAACCGCGCCAGCGTACGGCCTGGAGCAGTTCCAGGTCAAACAGGGAGACCAGGTCACCATCTACATCACCAATATCGATGCGGTGGAGGACCTCACCCATGGCTTCGCAATTACGAACTACGGCATCAATATGGAAGTCGCGCCGATGGCGACGGCCTCGGTTTCGTTCTCGGCAGATAAGGCCGGAGTCTACTGGTACTATTGTTCGTGGTTCTGCCATGCCATGCACATGGAGATGAAGGGCCGCATGTTCGTCGAACCCAAGACGTCTTGAGGGGAACGACGCGTGCTCTGGTTCTCGCGCATCATTCCGGCGGTGATCTTCGCCGCCGGAGTTCCGGGCTTCGCGGTTGCGGAGACGATCAAGGCTGCCCTGGAGCAGCCGCTGCAGGCGGTGTTGGACCGGGCGCAGGACGGCGACGTGATCGAGCTCGCGCCGGGTGAGTACAAGGGCGCGATCAGGATCGACCGGCGCGTCGTCATCACCGGACGGCCGGGCGCGGTGCTGGTCGGCGCGGGCGCAGGCAATGTCGTCACCGTGACGGCGCCGGACGTCACGATCCGGGGCGTGACCATCCGGGGATCCGGCCACGATCTGGAGACCATGGACTCAGGGGTGTTCCTGGAGAAGAGCGCGGAACGCGCGCTGATCGAGAACAACCGGCTCGAAGGCAATCTGTTCGGGATCTATGTTCATGGCGCGTCGGGCTCACGCGTGCTGCACAACATCATCGAAGGCGCGCGCGGCGGCCGCCTCCAGGAGGCCGGCAACGGGGTGTCGCTGTGGAATGCGCCCGACGTCACCATCGCCGAGAACACATTTCGCTACGGCCGTGACGGCATCTTCACGGTGAGCAGCCGCAAGGACCGCTTCATCAACAACCGTTTCGAACAGGTGCGGTTCGCGGTGCACTACATGTACACCAACGACAGCGAAGTGAGCGGCAACGTCTCGGTCGGCAATCATGTCGGCTACGCCATCATGTATTCGAACCGGCTGATCATCCGCGATAACATCTCGGACCGCGACCGCGATCACGGCATGCTGTTCAACTATACCAATTACTCGGTGATCGACCACAATCGGGTATCAGGCGGCCCGCTCGACAACATCGCGGCCAGCAAGGGCGAGCTTGCGGAGGACGAGCCGGGCATGGTGCCGGAGGTCAGGCGTTCCGCTGGTCTGCGCAGCGGACCGGAAAAATGCGTCTTCATCTACAACGCGAACCATAACAAGTTCAGGGACAACTGGTTCGAGGGCTGCGGCATCGGGGTGCATTTCACGGCCGGCTCCGAAGGCAACGAGATCACCGGCAATGCCTTTGTCGACAACCGCAGCCAGGTGAAATATGTCGGCACCCGCGACCTCGACTGGTCGAAGGGCGGTCGCGGCAACTACTGGAGCGACAATCCGGCATTCGATCTCAACGGCGACGGCATCGCCGACACCGCCTATCGTCCGAACGATCTGGTCGATCATGTGCTGTGGACCGCGCCGGCGGCCAAGGTGCTGATCAACAGTCCGGCGGTGCAGGTGCTGCGCTGGGCGCAGACGCAGTTTCCCGCGCTCTATCCCGGCGGTGTCGTCGATACCCATCCCTTGATCGCGCCGCCGCCGAAACCAACGTCCAGCCGGAGCCTGCGATGACCGTCACCGTCGCCGTCAACGGCGTGGAGAAACACTACGGCGCGGTGAAGGCGTTGCGCGGCGTCTCGTTCGACCTCGGTCCGGGTCGGCTCAGCGCGCTGGTCGGTCATAACGGCGCCGGCAAGACCACATTGATCAAATTGATGCTCGGCCTCATTCGCGCCGACCGCGGCGCAGTCCGCGTCCTGGGTGAGGATCCCGCGGCCGGCGAGTTCTCGGCGCGCCGGCTACTCGGCTATCTGCCGGAAAACGTCGCGTTCAACGCCGCGCTGACCGGGCGCGAAACGCTGGCATTCTATGCACGGCTAAAACGGATCAAGCCGGCCTCGGCCTGGCCGCTGCTCGACCGCGTCGGCCTGATGCACGCCGCGGATCGCCGGGTCGGAACCTATTCCAAGGGCATGCGGCAGCGTCTAGGGCTGGCCCAGGCGCTGCTGGGACGGCCGCGCGTGCTGCTGCTGGACGAGCCGACGACGGGCCTCGATCCCGCGCTGCGCCAGACCTTCTATGAGATCCTCAACGAACTGCGCAACGACGGCGCCACCGTCCTGATCTCCTCGCATGCCCTCAACGAGCTCGAGGATCGCGCCGAGCATGTTCTGATCATGAACCGCGGGCTTCTGGTTGCGCACGGCACGCTGGCGGAACTGCGCTCGCTCGCGCAACTGCCGATCCGGGTCTCGCTCGATCTCGCGCCCGGCGCCAACGGCGTGCCACCGGCGTGGATGAACGGGTCTGGTGCCGCAACCCCGCACGGCCGGGTCATGCTGGTGCCCGATGAGGCGCGCAAGATGGAGTTGCTGCGGGTTGCGGCCAGCGACCCCTGCGTCACCAATATCGAGATCATGGCGCCGACCCTCGATGACCTTTATGCCCATTTTCTTCGGGAGAATGCCGCGTGAGGAACATCGTCATCATCGCCGGCAAGGAAATCAAGGAAGGACTGCGCAATCGCTGGGTTCTGGCGACCACGCTGCTGCTGGCGGCGCTGTCGCTGTCCCTGACATTTCTCGGCAGCGCGCCCACCGGCAACGTCGGGGCCGGTGCGCTTGACGTGGTGGTGGTCAGCCTGTCCAGTCTCACCATCTTTCTGCTGCCGCTGATTGCGCTGCTGATCTCGCATGACGCGGTGGTCGGCGAGATGGAGCGCGGCACCATGATCCTGCTGCTCAGCTATCCCGTCGGGCGCCATCAGGTCCTGCTCGGAAAATTCTGCGGGCATGTCTCGATCCTCGCCTTCGCCACGGTCATCGGCTATGGCGCGGCGGCCGTTGCGCTTGCCGTCACCGGCGCTTCGGTGCTGACGGCAAGCTGGTATGGCTTCGCCTCCATGCTCGGGACCTCGATCATGCTCGGCGCGATCTTTGTCGCGATCGGATACCTGATCAGCAGCCTGGTTCGTGATCGCGGCACCGCGGCGGGACTCTCGGTCGGCATCTGGCTGCTGATGGTGCTGGTGTTCGACATGGGGCTGCTCGGTGTCCTGGTGATTGATCAGGGCCACATCATCTCGGCGCCGGTGCTCGAGGCATTGTTGTTTCTCAATCCGACGGATCTCTACCGGCTGACCAATCTCACCGGGTTCAACGTCAGCCAGTTCGCGGGCATGGCCGGACTGGCAGGGACCGCGAGCGTCGGTGTCGGCGCGCTGCTGCTGGGCCTGATGGTCTGGATTGCCGTCCCGCTCGCGCTCGCGACCGTGTTTTTTGCGCGGAGGGAATTATGACGCTGCGTGTGCTTTGCGTTTTGCTCGTCACCGTCTTCCTGGCCGGATGCAATCAGGATGCGGACAGATCAGCCGTTCCGCCTCCGGTCGCGCTCAACGGCGATGCGACGGGCGTGTTCTGCGGCATGAACCTGATGGAGCATCCGGGTCCGAAGGGGCAGATCATCACGGCAGGCAGGATCGACCCGTTCTGGTTCACCTCGGTCCGCGATACCGTGGCGTTCACCTTGATGCCCGAGCAACCCCGCGACATCAGGGCGATCTATGTTTCGGACATGGCGCGCGCGGCAAGCTGGGAAGATCCGGGTGCGACGAACTGGATCGACGCGCGCAAGGCGTTCTTCGTCATCGAGAGCCGCAAGAAGGGCGGCATGGGCGCGGCGGAGGCGATACCGTTCGGGAATCGCCAGGCCGCCGTCGCCTTTGCAGCGACGAATGGCGGCCGGGTCACGACATTCACCGACATCCCGAGTGCCTATGTGCTCGGCAGCGACGCGTCGGCCGAGCCGAGCCAGCAGGATCGCTCGGATGCCCAGCTCCACTGACGAGGAACGGCCAATGTTCGATCGAAGTCTCACCCGCCGGCGCGTGATCGTCATTGCCGCATGCGCGGCCGGATCGGCATTCCTAAGTGGCAGGCGAACCGCCGCCGCGGCAGGCGATCCGGTGCGCTGGCGCGGATCGGCGCTCGGCGCCCAGGTGTCGATCGAGATCCATCATCCGGACCGAACCGAGGCCGCGCGGCTGGTCGAGCGCTGCATCCAGGATGTGCGGCGGCTGGAGCAGCAGTTCAGCCTGTACCGGGCGGACTCTGCGATTTGTACCCTCAACCGAACCGGCATTCTCGTTGTTCCCGACGCTGACATGGTGGCGCTGCTGAAAGCCTCGCTGTTGTTCGGCGGACTGACCGACGGAGCATTTGATCCGACGGTTCAGCCGCTGTGGCAGCTCTATGCGGATCATTTCGCGTCCGGTCGCGCGGACAGCGCAGGGCCTTCGCCACAGAAGCTGGCCGAAGCGCTCGCGAAGGTCGGCCGCCACGGCCTCGTTGTGAATGAGGATCGTGTCGCTCTGATCAAGCACGGCGCAGCGATCACACTGAACGGGATTGCGCAGGGCTTTGCCACCGACCGGGTGGTCGAGCGACTGCGTGCCGCGGGCCTCTCGACGACGTTGGTGAACATGGGCGAGATCCGGGCGATCGGCGCGAGACCCGAGGGTACGCCGTGGCGCATCGGCCTTGCCGATCCCGACCGTGCGGGCGCGCTCACCGAAACCATCGACCTCGTCGATCGTGCCGTCGCGACATCGGCCGGTGCCGGATTCCGATTCGATTCCGCAGGCCGGTTTACCCACCTGTTCGACCCAACGACGGGACGCAGTCCGCAGCGTTACAGCACGGTGAGTGTCATTGCGCCAACCGCCACCGAAGCGGATGCGCTGTCCACCGCGTTCAGCCTGATGCCGTCGTCGGGGATCGCCGACGTCGTGGCCACGCGACCTGGCGTG
>JBARNF010000346.1:0-2063 GCA_049802835.1 Bradyrhizobium sp. | reverse complement strand
CAATCTCCTCCGCACCGTCCAGGATAAGGTAAGCATCAGGCTCCGGCGAAAGCGCGCCGGCTGGGAGCCAGCCTACCTAGCCGCCATCCTCGGCATCATCACGAATTAACCCGGATTCGCAGCCCTGCGGTCGGACGACGGCGGGCCACTGCCGAGGTGGGGCGAAATCGTGACGGAGGATCGCTTACGCCGCGTCGATGCGGCGGAAGCCGTTCCACATCGCGGTGGCTGCGCCGGAGGTCAGGACGGGCAGCACGCGGGCGTCCTGATAGTGGCCGTTGAGCGAGACGCGCGACAGTGCGGTGAGATGCTCGGCGCTCTCGGCGAAGATCATGCCGGGACGCGTGGTGACGGCTGTCTTGAAGCCGCTGGCGGCGGCAAGCACGAACTCGCGCTGAGAGGCGGCCGCGCGATCGCCGTAAGGGTAGGCCATGTGCAGCACGGGTCGCTGCAGCTCATTCTCGATGATGGCGCGGCTTCCGGCGATCTCGGCTGTCGCCGTCTCCTCGGTCTGCTTGGCGAGATTGCAGTGACTGATCGAGTGGGCGCCGATCGAGACCAGCGGCTCGGCCGACAGCGCCCGCAGCTCGTCCCAGGACATGCAGAGCTCGCGGCAGATCGCCTCCTCGTCGATGCCGTGCCGCGCGCACAAAGCGCTGATCTCGCGCCGGAGGTCGTGCTCGCCCGGCAGCGTGCGCAGCCAGTCGTGCAGGCGCTGAAACGTTACGCATTTGGCGGTCGGCGTCGACGCGTCGAGCTTCAGCGCGAGGCCGCCGATCTCGACTTCGATCTCCTGCGTCCTCGCAATCAGGAGCTCAAGCGTGACCCACCACAGCCTGCCGCGGCCTGCGGCGAAATCGCTGGTGACATAGATCGTGAACGGCGCGCCGAATTCGCGCATGACCGGCAGCGCGAAGTCGCGATTGTCGCGGTAGCCGTCATCGAAGGTGAAGCAGGCGAAGCGGCGCGCGAAATTCTGCTCCACCAGCCGCTGGTGCATTTCGTCGAGCGTGATGATCTCGATGTCATGGTCGCGCAGATGCGACAGCATCTCGCCCAGGAAGTCGGGCGTGACCTCGAGATGACCATTGGGCTGAAAATCCGCGTCGCGGTGCGGCCGCACGTGATGCAGCGTGTAGATGGCCCCGACGCCTGAGAAGATTGGACGCAGCCAGACATGCGCGCCGCTCAGGTAAAGAGCTTCCAGGCCGGCACGAATAAAGGTTTTGCGAAATCGCCTCATGTGAAATATGCGGCCCGGTGGGTGTCGGGACAAGGTTACCGACCATCGCTGAAGAAAACCTTAGCCCGGAGGTCGCAACGTACCGGAAGGTGCTGTTCATTTCCGGTTTGACAGGCATGCAAGGGTTTGTTTTCTCTCTGCTTCCTCGATACGACGGATGGCGAATGCGTGGACTTTTCAAGTGGAGCGGCAAATGGTGGCCCGGCGTCATCCCGCTGATCGTGCTTTGGGGCTTCGCGGCCTGGACCAGCACCGTTCCTCTCGAAAATGATCTCGCCGGCCGCAGTTCGGCCGCACTCAAGGGCGCTGTCCTCGACAAGACGAACATTGTGGTTGACGGCCGCGACGTTTATTTGCGCGCTGATGCCTTCTCCGAGGCCGGGCGCCGCGATGCGGTTGCCGCCGTCGATGCGGTCGCCGGCGTGCGTCTCGTCGACGACCAGACCCGGCTGGTGCCCGAGGCCAAGCCGTTCGTGTGGTCTGCCGAACGGGACGTCGTCAGGGTGACGCTGGGCGGCAACGCGCCGCTGCCCGCACTCAAATCCAAGCTCGTGGAGGCGACGCGCGCTGCGCTGCAGGGTGTCGAGGTGGCGGACCAGATGGCTCTTGCGCGCGGCGCGCCGCCCCACTTCGAAGATGCCGCGCTGCTCATGATCGGCCAGATCGGCAGGCTGAAGGACGGCAAATTCACGATTTCCGACGGCGATATCACGCTGACCGGCATGGCGCGCGAACTCGGCGGTCGCGAAGCCGTGGCCGCGGCGCTGGCCAAGCTGCCTGACGGCTTCAAGGTCGCCAGCAACGAGGTCAAGGCGCCGCC
>JBARNF010000345.1:0-8439 GCA_049802835.1 Bradyrhizobium sp. | reverse complement strand
GCCGGCTATTTTTCGCCATTTGCCGGAGCTTCCGCTGCATTCATGCCACGCTGAACTTGTCATCCAGGTCTTATTCTGCTCAGTGATCCGTCAAAATGCGCCAGCACGCGCGTTCATCGATCGACCGAAGTCGACAGCCAACGAGGAAACAAAAGATGCGCAAGTTAACCTTAGCCATTGCCCTGATGATGCCCATGCTTGGTCACGCCGCGTCGGCCGAGGACACCCTCAAGATCGGCTACATCGACCCGCTGTCGGGCGGCGGAGCCAGCATCGGCGAGGGCGGCCTGAAGACGTTCCAGTATCTGGCCGACGAGCTCAACGCCAAGGGCGGCATTCTCGGCCACAAGGTCGAAATCGTGCCGTTCGACAACAAGACCAATCCACAGGAAACCCTGGTGCAGGCCCAGAAGGCGATCGACGCCGGCGTTCGCTTCATCACGCAAGGCAATGGATCGTCCGTCGGTCTGGCTCTGGAGGACTTCGTCAACAAGAACAACACGCGCAACCCGGGCAAGGAAGTCCTCTACTTCAACTATGCCGCGGTCGATCCGAGCATGACCAACGAGAAGTGCAGCTACTGGCATTTCCGCTGGGACGCCAGCTCGGAAATCAAGATGGAGGCGTTGACCAACTACCTCAAGGACATCGCTTCGATCAAGAAGGTGTACCTGATCAATCAAGATTACTCGTTTGGCCAGTCGGTGCGCAGCGATGCGCGCAAGATGCTGGCGGCCAAGCGGCCCGACGTCCAGATCGTCGGTGACGAGCTGCACCCGCTGCTGAAGGTCACGGATTTCTCGCCCTATATCGCCAAGATCAAGGCATCCGGCGCCGACAGTGTCATCACCGGCAATTGGGGCCAGGATATCGCGCTGCTGCTCAAGGCCGCCGCGGACGCCGGCCTGAAGGTCAATTGGTATACCTACTACGCCGGCGGCGCCGGCGGCCCGACCGCGATCAAGCAGACCGGTCTCGATCACCAGGTCTTCCAGCTGACCGAGGGCTTTGCCAACACGGGCCATCAGGCCGCGATGGATTACGAGAAGGCCTTCCGTGCCAAGGCGAACATGTCGCTCTGGTATCCGCGCGCGGTGAACGAGATGCGCATGTTCAAGATTGCCGCCGAAAAGGCCAACTCCATCGATCCGCTAAAGGTAGCCGCCGCGCTCGAGGATCTGAAGTTCGATGTGCTGGATGGCGGCACCGGCTTGATGCGCAAGGATGACCATCAGTTCTTCCAGCCGATCTACATCTCGTCGTTCGGCAAGCTCGCCGCGAACGAACCGTTCGACGAGGAGAGCACCGGTTGGGGCTGGCATCTGGTTTCCAGGGTCGATACGCCGCAGGCCATGGTTTCCACGACCTGCAAGATGGCACGGCCGTAAATCGTCCACGTCGCCTTCCCGCGCCGCATTGGTCGCGGGAAGGCGACGTCCGGGCGTCTTGACGGCCGGGACGACGCCGCAGGCCTTGCGACCACCGATTCACGAGTGTGCTGTGCTTGATCTCATTGTGATATCGACCCTGAACGGTGTGCTGTTCGGCATGCTGCTGTTCCTGTTGTCGAGCGGCCTGACAGTCATCTTCTCGATGATGGGCGTGCTCAACTTCGCCCATGCCAGCTTCTATATGCTCGGCGCATTCTTCGGCTTTCAGCTCACGAAGTGGATCGGCTTCTGGCCGGCGCTGGTGCTCGCACCGCTCCTGGTGGGCGCCATCGGAATGGCGGCCGAGCGCTATGGTCTGCGCAATACGCATCGGCACGGCCATGTCGCCGAACTGCTGCTGACCTTCGGACTTGCATTTGCGATCGAGGAGATCGTGTCGATGATCTGGGGCCGGAGCCCGGTCGACTATCGCGTGCCGGCGCTGCTCGACTTTCCGGCCTTCACCGTGTTCTCGACCAACTATCCCGCCTACAAGATCTTCATGCTGGCCGTGTCGATCGTGATCTTCGTGGCGCTGCTGATCGTGCTCAGGCGCACCCGGGTCGGCCTCATCGTCCAGGCGGCGTTGACCCATCCCCATATGGTGGGGCACCTCGGTCACAATGTCGGGCGGGTGTTCATGGCGGTGTTCGGCGTCGGCAGCGCGCTGGCGGGCCTTGCCGGCGTGATTGCCGGCCCCGCCTTGGTGACGCAGTCCGACATGGCGGCCTCGCTCGGGCCGATCCTGTTCGTGGTGATCGTATTTGGCGGCCTCGGCTCCCTGCCTGGCGCGTTCATCGCCTCGCTGGTCATCGGGCTGGTGCAGACCTTTGCGGTCGCGATCAACGGCTCGCTGGCGAGCGCGTTCGGCCCGCTCGACCCGGCGGCGGGACCATCCGTGCTCGGCGACATCTGGAACGTCTCGGTGGCCCAGGTCGCACCGATCATTCCATATCTGCTGCTGGTCGTGGTTCTGATCGTGCGCCCCGTCGGCCTGATGGGGACGCGCGAGTCATGACCGCTGCAACGACTTCGACGCCGAGCATCTCGGCGAAGCCCGCAGGCGAACACCTGCGCTTCTACGCTGTGTGGCTGATCGGCGTCACCGTGCTGATCACGCTGCCGCTGCTGTTTCCGTCGGGCGGCTCGCTGACGTCCTTCAACCTGATCGGGATCGCGATCGTGTTCGCGCTCTCGTACAACATCCTGCTGGGCCAAACCGGGCTTCTGTCGTTTGGTCACGCCGTTCCCTATGGCCTCGGCGGCTTCGCGGCGTGTCATATGATGAATGCGGTCGTCTCCCACGGCTTGCCAATTCCGCTGCCGTTCATCCCGCTGTTCGGCGGTCTCGGTGGCCTCGCTTTCGCGATCGTCATCGGGTGGGTCATGACGAAGCGCGCCGGCACCGTGTTCGCGATGATCTCGCTTGGTATCGGCGAGCTGGCGGCATCATCGTCGCTGATCCTGCGCTCGGTATTCGGCGGCGAGGCCGGCATCACCACCGACCGCACCGCATTGCCGCGCATGTTCGGCTGGACGTTCGGGCCGCAGCTTCAGGTCTACTATCTGATTGCATTCTGGCTGGTGATCTCAGCCGCCGCGATGTATGCGCTGACCCGGACCCCGCTCGGACGGATCAGCAATGCCGTCCGGGACAATCCCGAGCGCGTGCAGTTCATCGGCTATGATCCTCACGTCGTCCGCTATCTCGCGTTGTGCTTTGCCGGGTTCTTCGCGGGCATCGCCGGCGGACTGGCGGCGATCAGTTTCGAGATTGCAAACTCTGCCTATCTGGGGGCGATGCAGTCCGGCCTCGTGCTGTTCGCCACCTTCATCGGCGGCACCGCCTATTTCTTCGGGCCGATCCTCGGCGCGGCCCTGGTGACGTATCTGCAGCTCGGACTGACCGACGTCACCAGCGTGTGGCAGCTTTATTTCGGCATCATCTTCATCGGCATCGTGATGTTCGCGCCCGGCGGCATCGCCGGAATCCTGATGATGCACCGGCCGCTGGCGCGCGCTGGAACGTTGTGGTCGGTGCTTCCGTCCTATGTCGTGGCCATCGTGCCGACCGCGGCGCTCGCCTGCGGCGTCATCCTGACCATCGAGACGATCGCGCGCTATTCGGGGGGGGAGGGCAATCCCAACAACCAGTTTGGCATCGCCTTCAATCCGACATCACCGGTGACGTGGATCACCGCTGCGGTTCTCCTCTTTGGCGGCTTCTTGGTCGCGCGACTGACGTGGCAGCGTATCGCCCAGGCGTGGGACGGCGCCGCCAGTGTCGCTCGTGAGCGGGAGGAGCAGGCATGACCTCAGCCATCGAAGTCCGCGCCGTCGAAAAGCGCTTTGGCAATGTCGGTATCATCCACGACCTCAATCTCAGTGTTGCGCAGGGCGAGCGACATGCCATCATCGGCCCCAACGGCGCCGGCAAGTCCACCACGTTCAACCTGATCAGCGGCCATATCAGGCCGACCTCGGGCGAGGTGAGGTTGAACGGGAACGTGATCTCCGGCCTGCAACCGTTCGAGATCAACCGGCGTGGTCTGTCCCGCTCGTTCCAGGTCACCAATGTGTTCGCGCGCATGACGGTGTGGGAGAACGTCCGGTGCGCCGTGCTGTGGGCGACCGGGCACCGCTACGCGTTCTGGAAGAACGTGGACAGCCTGCCCGAGGTGCGCGAGCGCACCGCACATATCCTCGATGATATCCATCTGACGCACCGCCGCGACGTTCCGGCGGGCCTGTTGACCTATGCCGAGCAGCGCGAGCTGGAGATCGGCATCACCATCGCGAGCGGCGCCACGGTCATCATGCTCGACGAGCCGACCGCAGGGATGAGCCACGCCGAGACCGAACGCGCGGTGTCCCTGATCCGGCGGCTGACCGAGGGCCGAACGCTGGTCATCGTCGAGCACGACATGAGCGTCGTGTTCGGCCTGGCGGACCGCATCTCGGTGCTGGTCTACGGCCACATCATTGCGTCCGGGACGCCTGAGGAGATCCGGCGGGATCCGAAGGTGAAAGAAGCCTATCTAGGCCAGGAAGCGCACTGATGCTCGAGGTCAGGAATCTTCACGCCTACTACGGCAAGAGCCACATTCTTCAGGGCGTCGATCTCGATGTCGGCGCCGGCGAGGTCGTCAGTCTGCTGGGCCGCAATGGTGTCGGCCGTTCCACGACGGTCAAGGCGATCATGGGGGAGGTCAATCCGCAAGGCACCATCCGCTTCAAGGGCAAGGACATTGCAGGTCTCCCCAGCTACCAGATCGCGCGCCTCGGCCTCGGCTACGTTCCCGAGCATCGCGACATTTTTCCGAGCCTGACCGTTCGGCAGAACCTCCTGCTCGGGATCAAGGATACGCGTCGTCCGGGCAAGTGGCGGCTTCAGGACATGCTCGACATGTTTCCCAATCTCGCCGCGCGGGCCGACACGCCCGCCGGCGTGCTGTCCGGCGGCGAGAAGCAGATGCTCACGACCTGCCGCACGCTGATGGGCGATCCCGACCTCATCATGATCGATGAGCCGACGGAAGGTCTCGCGCCGCTGATCGTGCAGCAAGTGGGGGATCTCATCGCACGCATCTCGCAAGCCGGTGTCGCAATTCTGCTCGTCGAGCAGAAGCTGTCGATCGCGATGCGGATCTCGAAGCGCGTCTACATCATGGGGCACGGTCGCGTGGTGTTCGAGGGCACGCCGGATCAGCTCAAGGCGAATGCCGCCGTGCGCCAGGAGTGGCTCGAGGTCTGACGATTGAGGTTGCCGTGCGGTGAGTGTACGTCTGAACTTGGTGGCGCCCTTGTGAGCCGCTCCGCAGACGGGACGGTCTAGCGTCTGCGCAGATCCGACGGACTATGCCCGAATTTCCATCGGAACGCCGTGCCGAAGTGCGATGAGACCCCATTGTTCTTTGGGGGCGCACATCAAGACCGCGGGGGGCATAATGACGGTCTGCAGCGTCGCGGTGTCTCCCAGGACGCTGCTGGAGGCGCGCCATCTCGGCATGGCGATGGTGTTTCCCGTGTTCCGCGCGTCTGACGCCAAGTCAGTCGGCTTAGGTGGTCTGCGGTTCATCAGATGATGGCTGTGAAGAGGTGTGGCGACGTTATATCTCACGAGAGGAGTCGGCGCTGCCGCTGTCGTCATTGAAAAGCGCCCTCAGCAAACGCCATAGCTCGCGGTGACCCGCGGTCTGCCCCCCTTGCGTTAGATAGTCCGCAATATCCATTGTCGCTGTTTGGCATTCGATTGTGCCCCCAACGCCTGTCTCCGAATGCGCCACCTCTCGCTCGACATACAAGCTCTTGGTGTCCGTATCGAAGACAAGGGAACAGCGGTCCTCGTGTGTAGTCTCGGTGCCTCTTACCTGGCGATACAGTTCTCGTTTTAGGAAGGCCATTTTTCCGCTCCCGATGAAGACGGTTGCGATCGTTGAGTTTCTCAGTTCAATAACGTTCGGATCGTCGTAACGGCGTCATAAATTTCGATCTTGAGCATCGGATAATTCGATCGAAGTTTACGACCCGCTGATTCCGCAGCTTCGGCCGTGTCAAACTCCGACTTGAAGTGGCCATCGACGATGACCACAAATCCTTCCGTCGGTGGCCTGTCGGCACGCGGCGCCCTCTGCTCGGGCTCGTCAATTGAGCGAACTGGTTTTTTCATCGGAGCTCTCTCTGCGTCGTAGAAGCCTGGCCGGCGGCGCTTTTCAGACCGACAGCGCAATCAGCCGCGAAATCTCGTCACGGCATCGGAAAAAGGGGAATGACAAAACCCGGAGACCGCAACCGGCTTGTCTGGTTCGGGTCTCCGGTTTGTTGCGACGTCCGTGCAGGACTAGGCAGCCTTGCCCGGTGCTGCGGCCTTGTTCGATACTGGGCTCGCGCTCGGTGGAGCGCCTGTCTTGATATCGATTGTCTTGGTGGTCTTCACGGCCTTGGCGGGCTTCTTGATAGCGAGATGCAGCACGCCCTTGTCGAAATGAGCGTCGACGGCCCCCTCTTCCGGCTCGAATGGCAGAGACATCGATCGATAGAATGAGCCGTAGCTGCGCTCCTCGACATGCCAGTCCTTCTCATCTTTCGTGCTCTCCGCTTTCTTCTCCCCGGAGATCATCAGGCGATTGCCGTCCAGGCTGACCTTGATATCCTTCTCGTCCACGCCGGGAAGTTCGGCTGTCACTTCGAAGGCATCCTTGGTTTCCGCCACATTGATCGCCGGCGCGCCCGCCCCAATACTGGGAGAAGGCAAGCCCTGATCGAAAGCGCGAAGCGCGGTTTCCATTTCACGCCGCATGGCCCTGAAGGGGTCGAATGCTGGCTCCCGGCTGGTGGTCCACAATCTCGGAAGGCTCATCTGCTCTCTCCACAGGTTGAAAATAATATCGAAAGCAACCTGCGCCTCGCAGTCGCGATGGCCTTGATGTAGCGCAAAATGGCCGGGCTATTTGGAGGCGGAAAGGCCGGCAATGATGACGAGCCCCGCAAGCAAGAGTGCGGGTCAGCGAGCTCGACCTAACGAGCGGAGCATACGCGATGAGCTTGCATTGCTGCGTCAAAAGCGCGGCGGGCCGAGCGGATGTGCCAAGAAAAATCCACGGTCAGGTTGTCATCGCAATCGGACTCAGCGTGCAGCGCATGTTCAACCGTGACGGTTCGCCAACACGATGGATCAGTTACGGGCACGGATGCCGCAGGCCGTCGTAACCGAGATACGTGCCGGAATACGGGTCATAGGACCTGAAGCGTTGCGCGCAATAGTAAACGGTGTCGTCACCAACATAGGGAGGGGGAGCGACGTAGGCCGGACCGTAGTAGTAGCCGGGCCCGTAGCCGTATTGGCCGTAGGGCCGCGTTGCCCCTATAATCGCCCCGCCGATGAGCGCGCCGGCAATTCCTAGACCGACGGCGGCGCCACCATATCCATGGCCATGCCAGCCACGGCGATATTGCACGGTCTGTGCCGCTGGCGCCGCGGCTTCTTTCGGCATCAGCGGCGATGCAATCGGCACCGCATGAGCAGGGACGGCAAGCCCCAGCGTTGCGGCGATCAGGAGCGCGGCAGTTAAATTTCGCGACAATCTGTTCATTGCGAAACCCCCATGTACTTTCCGTCAGCGCGGCACGTCGCCTGCAAATTCCTCGCTGAGTTGATTTTTCAGCGTGCGCTCAAGACGCGGAATGGTTTTGATGCAGGTCAAGCTCTCGTCGGATCGCGCTCAGCGTGGTCCGTCGCGACCGCAAAGCGGAACACCGCGCGGGTCGCGTTGCGTGCCCTGGTGGCAGTCTCGCGCCGCCCGCGCTTTTCGATCTTCCTTGAGGCGTCCAGCAGCGAGATGACCGGATAGGGGCCGATCGCGAGCGGCTTCTGCTTGTCATCGGAGCGATGGCCAAAGCGCCACGGCTTCGATCCCGCCCGCTGGCGAGCATGAATAGCCCGCCATCGTCGCAGCGGTTGTGGTCCTTTTCTGCCGGCTTCAGGTGCCGGAAATAGGTGTCAGTCTTGGCCGGCATAGGTTCGGATTCGCCCCGAAGATGGAGATACCAGCACCCCGGCAATCTACCAGCAACGATACCAGCAGCGGTGGCGGATACCCACAAAGCGGCGCGAACGCCGGCGAAGCGCAAACGGAGGTTTAGGCTTGATCTTGAGGGAGAAACGGACGCTGGCGGATCAGGGCGAACGCCCAAATGGTGCCCCTGGCCGGAATCGAACCAGCACTCCTTGCGGAACTCGATTTTGAGTCGAGCGCGTCTACCAGTTCCGCCACAGGGGCATTCGCGGAGGGCCCGTGCAGGAACCGTGCGAAGCGGGCGGACTATAGCGGGCGGCCGCGCAGGGTCAACCCGCTGGGACGTGATCGGACTTCATCTCGACAGCTTTCGCTGGCGGGAGTAGGAGCCGGAACGGCCCGGCGTGACGCCGGAGGCCTGCCCGTTCGGGAGGACCGATGACGACGAACAGCTCCGTGATGGCGCGGCCCGTGGCGGGGGCCCTGAACCCGGC
>JBARNF010000344.1:0-4043 GCA_049802835.1 Bradyrhizobium sp. | reverse complement strand
GAACAGCGGAACCACGCGGTCGCCGAAACGCGCCTCACGCCGCAGCTGCGGCGTGACATAGGTCGACCAGTCCATGGCGTTTCCTCGAGCTTGGCTTCTTGTCGTTATTCGCCGCGATGCGGACCAGCCCAAGCATAACCATCGGACGATGCGCTTGGCTATCTCCGGCAGCGCCGGAGATCGGTCCCGTGCCGCCGCGCACACCACCGCCCAACGCGGTGGCCAAGCGAGAGACGCCCGTCAGGTCTTGGCCTTCATGCCGTACACGTGTTCCGCCGCCGGAAAGGCGCGGGCGCGCACGTCGGCTGCGTAGCGTTCGACCGCCTCGTCGATCGCCGGACCGAGATTGCCGTAGCGGCGGACGAATTTCGGCGCGCGCGGCGACAGGCCGAGCATGTCCTCCAGCACCAGCACCTGGCCATCGCAGGCGGCGCTGGCGCCGATGCCGATGGTAGGGATCGCGATCTGCTGCGTGATCTTGCGCGCCAGCGGCTCGGCCACGGCCTCGATCACCACCGAGAACGCGCCGGCCTGTGCGACCGCCGCGGCGTCGTTCTCGATCGCGGCCCAATCCGCCTCGTCGCGGCCCTGCGCACGGAACGAGCCGAGCGTGTTGATCGATTGCGGCGTCAGGCCGATATGGCCCATCACCGGAATGCCGCGCTCGCTGAGGAAGGCCACCGTCTCGGCCATCCGCACGCCGCCCTCGAGCTTGACCGCGCCGCATTGCGTTTCCTTCAGGATCCGCACCGCCGCATGAAACGCCTGCTCTTTCGACGCCTCGTAGGAGCCGAACGGCATGTCGACCACGACCAGCGCCTGGCGCGAGCCGCGCATCACGGCGCAGCCCTGCAGGATCATCATCTCCAGGGTCACCGGCACCGTGGTCTCGAAGCCGTGCATCACGTTGCCAAGGGAATCGCCGACCAGGATCACATCGCAATGGCGGTCCACCAGGGCCGCGGTATGGGCGTGGTAGGACGTCAGCATCACGATCGGCTCGCCGCCCTTGCGGGCGCGGATCTCGGGCGCCGTCTTGCGCCGAATGGTCGACTGCACCGACATCGCTAACTCCCGATGACGGGAATGCCGAGCACGACGGGATGGAACGCGAACGCCAGCGCCAGATAGACGACGATGCCGACCACCACCGCGATGACGTCGTTGCCGACGCCGCCGACCGGGATCGGCGGCCCGCCGGCATCGGTGCGCCGCTTCAGCGAGATGCGGTCGAACACCGCCCATGCCAGGATCGAGCCGAACAGGATGATGCCGCCGAGATCGCCATTGCTGAGCAGATGTCCGAACGCCCACAGCTTCACGCCGGCCAGCATCGGGTGCTTCAGCGCGGTGTAGATGTGGCCGCGGATGTAGGCGGCGACCACCATGATCACGGCGGGCAGCATCAGCGCGAGATTGATGTGCTTGAGCGCCTTCGGCGGCGTCCATACCTGGATCCAGCCGCCGTCGTTGCGATAGTGAGCGAAGCCCCACACGATCAGCGCCAGGCCGGCGAGCGCTACGACAGTGTAGGCGAGCTTGTAGGTGCCCTCGCCCAGCCGCGCGATGACCTGCGCGCGCGCCTCGCGCCGGGTCGTGAACACATGGGCGCCGAGAAACAGCACCAGCCCCACCACCGTCACCAGAAGTCCCACGGCGTCCCCCTTTTGTGCACGCGACCCTGAGGGAATTCGGTATCACTTCTAAGGGCGATCCCGCAACGTAGCGGCGCGCGTAACGGGCCACACCCCGCCGTCATTCCGGGGTGGCTCGAAGAGCCGAACCCGGAATCCCGAGATTGGTTTGCGCGCTCTGCAGCCGGCTCGAGATTCTGGGTTCGCACGCGTTGCGTGCGCCCCGGAATGACGGCGATGAGGTTCGCGCTGCCGACGGCGCCACGCTGCAGCTTCGGACTACTGCCGCTCCGACGTGCTCTTCAAATCCCTGTTATCGACATAACGGATCGCGATCGGCCGCCCCGCCAGCGCGCCAGCCAGGCCCGAGGTGAATTTCAGCGGCAGACAGGCATCGAGCGAGGAATTGATCGCCTTCAGATACGTCGCGCGCGTGTCGGACGAGGCATTGGACGTGGCAAAGGTCAGACGCGGCGGCGCCACCACCTCGCCCGATCGCTTGAAGCTGAAGCGCACCGTCAGCTGCATGCCCGCGCGCGCCGACTCCTCCGGTGGCGGCGTCCAGCAGGAGCGCAGCGCCGCGAACAGATCGCCGATCGTGTCGAGATCATGGTCCGGCTTCTGGTACTTGGCTTCCTGGTCCTTGGGCGGCCGGCTCTCGATCGTCAGCTGCAGGTTCTGGCCGTAGGGATAGTCCATCTCCGGGATGCACGGCCACGGCCCGTAGATGCTGCAGAACGACGGTGTGCACGGCTGGTTGTCGAGCACGCTGCACGGCGTGTGCGCGAACGGCACCGGATTGACCCGATCGCGCGCCTCGGTCGCGGCCGGCGCGGCGATCATCAGCACGAGGATCATGAGGACACGGAGCATGAACGATACTTCGAGGTTCGACCCGGCTTGAGCTGGTTGCGCGGGATCCGGGCGCAAGCCCAATCCCGTTCACGTCTGCGCGTTCCCGGCCTCGCCAACGCCCCTCGACCCTGCCCGGGGAACTCGGCTAGAACACGGCAAACCACCTCGAACGGACGCCATGATGAGCCGCAACAGCGAGATCGTGATCAACGTCATCAACCCGAACATGACGGAATCGATGACCGAGCTGATCGCTCGAGCGGCCCAGGCCAGCGCGAGCCCGACAACGCGGATCGTCGGGCGCACCGCGCGCTTCGGCGCCGCCTCCATCGAGGGTCACTACGACGAGGCGATCGCCGCGGTCGGCATGCTCAGGGAGATCGAAGCTGGCGATGTCGAGGGTTGCCACGCCCATGTGATCGCCTGCTTCGGCGATCCCGGCCTGCTGGCCGCGCGCGAATTGTCGGCCGTGCCCGTGCTCGGCATTGCCGAAGCGGCGATGCATGCGGCGAGCTTCGTCGCAACGCGTTTCAGCATCGTCACGACGCTGTCGCGCACCAAGGTGATCGCCGAGCACCTCGTGCGCAACTATGGCATGGAGCATCATTGCCGCCGGGTGCGCGCGGTCGACGTCGCCGTGCTCGATCTCGACAAGCCCGAGGCCAATGTCCGCGGCACACTGCTCGGCGAATGCCGCGCCGCGCGCGATCAGGACGGCATCGGCGCGATCGTGCTGGGCTGCGCCGGCATGGCCGATCTCGCGCACGATCTCTCGACCGAGCTCGGCATTCCCGTGATCGACGGCGTCGCCGCCGCCGTGCGCTTTGCCGAAGCGCTGGTCGGGCTCGGCCTGAAGACCTCCAAGCATGGCGACCTCGCCTTCCCGCTGCCGAAGGCGCGGACGACGCTCTGAGGCCTCCCCAGCGATCGTAGCCCGGATGAGCGTACGCCGAAGCCCACAGGGCGAAGGCGGCAGCGACATCCGGGATCTCACGAACTGCCCGGGTGAACCCGGATCTCGCTGCGCTCATCCGGGCTACGGACTGCGCTGCCTGCCCATCCGGGGAGTTCCGAAACGCCGACCGACGCTCCACATTGGGATCAACCAAGGGAGCCGTCCATGTCCGATCTGTCCGCCCTCACCTCGCTGTCATCGGCGCTGGCCGCGACCGTTTCCGCCGCCGCGCCTTCCGTGGTCTCAGTCCACTCGCACCGCTCGCGCGCCTCCGGCTTCGTCTGGAAGCCGGGCCTCGTCGTCACGGCCGATGAGGCGCTGGCCGACGACGGCGAGATCGTGCTCGCGTTCGCCGACGGCACCACGCGTCCTGCGACGATTGCCGGGCGCGATCACACCACGGACATCGCCCTGCTCCGCTTCGATGGCCATGATGCCGCGACCGCATCGCTTGCCGGTAATGTGCCCCCGCTCGGCGCGCTGACCATCCTCGTCGCCGCGGATCAGGGCACGCCGGTCGCGGCGCTGGCAATGGTCGCCAAATCGGCAGGGAGCTGGCGCAGCCTGCGCGGCGGCGACATCGATGCGCGGATCGAGCT
>JBARNF010000343.1:0-10367 GCA_049802835.1 Bradyrhizobium sp. | reverse complement strand
TGTCGAGCACGTAGTCGAGCGGCGTGTTGGAAGCGATGCCGCCGTCCCAATAATGCTCGCCGTCGATCTCGACCGGCGGAAAGCCCGGCGGCAGCGCGCCCGACGCCATGATGTGCTCGGGGCCGATGCGCTTGCCCTGCTTCCTGAACGCGACATTGTCGAAATAGGTGAAGTTGCCGGTGGTGACGCCCACGGCACCGACCGAGAACCGCGTCTTGAGATCGTTGATGCGGTCGAAATCGACCAGCCGCTCCAACGTCCTCTTCAACGGCGCGGTGTCGTAATAGCTGACCGATTGCGGCGTGCCGGCCGGCCACAGGCCCGCCGGCGGAAAGCGCGGCGTGAAGAAGCCGGGCACGCCGAAGGCTGCGATCAGCCCGGCGCTGACCTCGTTGAAGGCCGAGCGGTGATGATCGCCGTTCAGCAGCGGCTTCCACGGCACCGGCGACGACACCATCTCCCAGAATTCCTTGAGACGGCCGATGCGCTTGTCGCGGTCGTTGCCGGCGATGATCGCAGCGTTGATGGCGCCGATCGAGATGCCGGCGACCCATTCCGGCTCGAAGTCGAAATGACACAGCGCCTGATAGGCGCCGGCCTGATAGGAGCCGAGCGCACCGCCTCCCTGCAGGACGAGGACACGTTGCGACTGGGCGGGGGTTGCCGGCTGGGCCGGAAGGGAATGTTGCGTCATCACCGCGATCAATTAGCAAAGTAAGACCGCACCGTGGCCTCACTTCGCAGTGACGTCAATCCGCCGGCCGGGTAGGATGCGGGGCGAGATCAGCCATGCCGGGGGTGGCGAATACATCCGCTGCGCAAAGGCGCGGCAGGCCTGCCCGTCAGGACGGCTTCTTGCTGTCGGGCGCGGCGAGGATCATGGTCCAGAATACCTTGTATTTCGTATTCGGAGCATAGCTCGCTGCAATGCCTATTTTTGTGACACCGGCCTTCAGCATGTTGGCCCGGTGCGGCGGCGAATCGCGCCAGCCCGAGAAAGCCTCCGCCAGCGTGTGATAGCCCGCAGACACGTTCTCGACCGCGACCGCTGCATCGTAGCCTCCACCGGTCAGGCGCTTGGCCAATGGCGCGCGCACATCGTGATCGAGCTTGTTCTTATCGGCCATCACCTGCGACTGCGACTCCGCGAGCCGCATCAGCTCGGGATCGACCTCGACCATGCCGAGCCCGTTGTTCTGGCGGTATTGCGAGATCATGGTCGCGGCTGCAACCGCATCGAGCTTCGCGCCGGAAGCGGCCATGTCGACATACATCGTCGGCGCCTGCACCACGGGCGTCTCGGCCGCGCAGCCGGCGAGCAGGAATGCAACGGAGAGAGCTAGAGCCAGACGCATCGATGAACCAGTCCCTGTGCCGACGAGAGAGGCGGGTTGTTGCACATCAACCGTGGCTGAAAGGTGAATCGGAGGTAAGTTCCATAACGGCAATTGCGGCCATTCCTGCCGGCAACGGTTCGTCAACCATAAGGCCGGTGCGGTCAAGTGTGCTTGGAGGAAGACGATTGGCAGCCAGAGCTGCGGTCACATCGCCTGCGCGCTGTGTGCCGAGCACGATCCCAAGAAATCGGTGTCGTCCCGGCCCCCGCGCCGGGACCCATACGCCGCGGCGGTCGTGGCGAGACGAGATGCCGCTCCGACGTCCCCACAGCCGGCTTCACGGCAATCTGCGACCGAACACCGTGCGATCAGGACTCGAGTTCTGAATCGCAAGATCGCGCTGGCCAGCTACGCCCGGCGCATCGCCGCCATCAACCCGCAAAAATCCGATAATGCCGCGGCTTCAGCCCGACGCGATCGCCGATGCGGAGCTCGCGGTCGCGTGGGGCGTCGATCTCGATCGTGGCGAAGCTTTCGGCCAGCGCGATCTCGGCGCGCTGCACCGGGCCGAAGCTGCGGACATGGGTGATGGCGCCGTCGAGCGTGCCGCTGCCGGCCGGACCGATCACCATGTCGTGACGGCGCACGAACAGGGTCGAGGCGCCGGCAGCCGCGCCGGGCGCCGCCAGATCCAGCGGACGGCCGTGGAGATGCACCGCGCCGCCTGATATCTCCACCGGCAGCATGATCGATTCACCGATGAAGCCGTGAACGAAGGCCGTCGCCGGCGCGTCATAGACCTCGTTCGGGGAGCCAACCTGCTCGATGCGGCCCTTGTCCATCACGACCACGCGATGGGCGACCTCGAGGGCTTCCTCCTGATCGTGCGTCACGAAGATCGAGGTGACGTTGATCTCGTGATGCAGGCTGCGCAGCCACTGCCGCAGCTCCTTGCGAACCTTGGCGTCGAGCGCGCCGAACGGCTCGTCGAGCAAGAGGATACGCGGCTCGATGGCAAGCGCGCGTGCGAGCGCGATGCGCTGGCGCTGGCCGCCCGAGAGCTGGCTCGGATAACGATCGGCGAGCCAGTCGAGCTGCACCAGATCGAGCAGCTCCTTCACGCGGGCACGGATCTGGCTCTCGCTCTTGCGGATGCGGCGCGGCTGCACGCGCAGGCCGAAGGCGACGTTCTCGAACACGCTCATGTGGCGGAACAGCGCGTAGTGCTGGAACACGAAGCCGACATGGCGCTCGCGCGCGCCGCGGTCGAGGGCGTTCTCGCCGTCGAACAGGATCTCGCCGGCATCGGGCCATTCCAGGCCGGCGATGATCCGCAGCAGGGTCGTCTTGCCGGAGCCGGACGGCCCGAGCAGCGCCAAGAGCTCGCCATTGGCGACCTTCAAGTCGACGCCGTCGAGCGCCTTGAACGTGCCGAAGGTCTTGACGACGCCCCTCGCTTCAATGGTCATGAGGAATGTCCTCGTCGATGTGACGTTCGAGAATGGTCTTGGCGATCAGCGTGATCAGCGCCAGCATCGCCAGCAGCGAGGCGATCGCGAACGAGGCCACCATCTGGTACTCGTTGTAGAGGATCTCGACCAGCAGCGGCATCGTGTTGGTCTCGCCGCGGATGTGACCCGACACCACCGAGACCGCGCCGAACTCGCCCATCGCGCGCGCGTTACACAACAGCACGCCGTACAGCACGCCCCATTTGATGTTCGGCAAGGTGACGCGGAAGAAGGTCTGCAGGCCCGAGGCGCCGAGCGAGATCGCCGCTTCCTCCTCCTGCGTGCCCTGCTCCTGCATGAGAGGAATCAGCGCCCGCGCCACGAACGGGAACGTCACGAAGACGGTGGCGAGCGTGATGCCGGGAAAGGCGAACAGGATCTGCAGATCGTGGCTCTGCAGCCAGGGACCGAAGAAACCCTGCGCACCGAACAGCAGCACGAAGACGAGACCGGAGATAACAGGGCTCACCGAGAACGGCAGGTCGATCAGCGTGATCAGCACCGTCTTGCCGGGAAAATCGAATTTCGTGATCGCCCAGGCCGCGGCCAGACCGAACAGCAGATTGGTCCCGACCGACACGGCCGCGACGCCGAGCGTGAGACGGATGGCGGACAGCGCCTCGGGGTCGGCCAATGCGGACAGGTAAGCCACGACGCCCTTGCCGAACGCCTCCACGAACACGACCACCAGCGGCAGCACCACGAAGATCGAGAGAAAGCCGATGGCGAGCGTGATGATGGCAATGCGGACGGCGCCCGGCTCGGCGCGCGGATCACGCCGGGCAGCGCTCTCGACGAGGCTGGACTGCGCCGCTGGGCCAGACGTCCGTTGCAGGGTCATCTCGATGCTCATGTCGCGGCCCTAGTTGGACGGCGCCTGGGCCTGGGCCCAGCGCTGCAGGCGATTCACCGCGAAGATGATCACGAATGCCACCACCAGCATCACCACTGCAATGGCCGTGGCGTCGGCATAACGGAACTCGGACAGGCGGATCACGATCAGGAGCGGCGCAATCTCCGACACGTTCGGCAGATTGCCGGCGATAAAGATCACAGAGCCATATTCGCCAACCGCACGGGCGAAGGCGAGCGCGAAACCGGTCAAGAGCGCCGGCGTCAGGCTGGGCAGGATCACCTTGGTGACGATGTGCCAGCGGCCGGCGCCGAGGCTAGCGGCCGCCTCCTCGATCTCCGGATCGAGATCGATCAGCACCGGCTGCACGGTGCGAACGACGAAGGGGATGCCGATGAAGATCATGGCGATGAAGATGCCGAGCGGCGTGAAAGCGACCTTGATTCCAAGCGCGGCGAGCGGCGCGCCGAGCCAGCCCTTCTGCGCGAACAGAGCGGTCAGCGCCACGCCGGCCACGGCCGTGGGCAGCGCGAACGGCACGTCGACGATGGCGTCGAACAGCCGCCGGCCCGGGAAGCGGTAGCGCACCAGCGCCCAGACCACGATCGTGCCCATCACCAGGTTGACGAGAGCCGCGGCGAAGGCAAGCCCGAACGAGATCTTGAGCGCGCTCAAGGTCCGCCGGCTGGTCACGATGCCCCAGAACTGCTCGAGGCTGAGCTCGGTCGAACGGATGAACAGCCCGGCCAGTGGAATCAGGACGATCAGGGACAGCCAGGTCAGCGTCAGTCCCATGGTGAGACCGAAGCCCGGCAAGGTGCTGCGTCGTGGTGCAAGTACGCTCAAGAAGCCACCTGGCTCGATTCCAACCGGCTCAATCCCACCTGGCTCAACCTATCGTCTCCTGCAATGTCCCCGGATCAGTTCTTGTAGATCTGATCGAATATCCCGCTTTCGCCGAAATGCTCCTTCTGGGCCTTGGTCCAGCCGCCGAACACGTCGTCGATCGTGAACAGGTCGATCTTGGCGAACGACTCGGCATACTTCTTGGCCACCTCGGGATCGCGCGGACGATAGAAGTTGCGTGCGGCGATTTCCTGACCTTCCTTCGTATACCAGTACTTGAGATAGGCTTCGGCAACGGCCCGCGTGCCCTTCTTGGCCACGACGGTATCGACGATGGCAACTGGCGGTTCAGCCAGGATCGAGAGCGACGGCGAGATGATCTCGAATTTTTCCTTACCGAATTCTTTCAGCGCCAGATAGGCTTCGTTCTCCCAGGCCAGCAGGACGTCGCCGACGCCGCGTTCCACGAAGGTCACGGTCGCCCCGCGGGCGCCGGTGTCGAGCACGGGAACGTGCTTATAAAGATCGGCGACGAACTGCTTGGCCTTGTCGGCCGAGCCGGTCTTCTTCAGCGCATAGCCCCAGGCGGCGAGGTAGTTCCAGCGCGCCCCGCCCGAGGTCTTCGGATTCGGCGTGATCACGTCGACGCCGGGCTTGAGCAGATCGTCCCAGTCCTTGATGCCCTTCGGATTGCCCTTGCGGACCAGGAACACGATCGTCGAGGTGTAGGGCGAGGCGTTCTGCGGCAGACGCTTCTGCCACTCCTTGTCGAGCAGCCCCTTGCCCGCGATCGCATCGATGTCATAGGCGAGCGCGAGGGTCACCACGTCGGCCTGCAAGCCGTCGATCACGCTGCGCGCCTGGGCGCCGGAGCCGCCATGCGACTGCTTGACCTCAACGCTCTTGCCGCTCTCCTTCTGGTAGGCGGCGGCGAACGCCTTGTTGAACTCGACGTAAAGCTCGCGGGTCGGGTCGTAGGACACGTTGAGCAGCGTGGTGTCGGCGGCATGCGCCGATCCTGCCCATGCCAGAACGGCAACAACAGCCAGAACGCGCCGCATCATCCAAGCTCTCCATTCCAATGACAGGCCCGCAATCCTGCGAGCGCGCTCTGCAGATCGCCGGATGTGCGGCTCAGAGTCAACGAAACCGGATTCTCTTGTTTCCGGCCGGACATAGGCATTTTGCTACGAACGGGTCCGCAATGGGACGGGCATTCTGTGCCGCGACACATTGCCGTCATGAAGGCGCGCAGCCCAGCGATTGGGCGCAGTCCGACGCATGCCACGGCCGCCCCGCCTTGACTTTGTTCCCTTTGTGTTCGCAATATGAGCAGCGCAACCTCGACGGGAGATTTGGACGGTGACGATGATGGGATCGGTGAACGGGAGTGCCCTTCCAGGCCGGCTGAAGCCGGCTGCCATTCTGGCCGCTCTGCTCTTGGTTCCGATCGCTCTGCTGTTGGCGCCTCTCGCGGCACGGGCCGGCGACCGGGCCAGCTTCCGCGTCGGCGAGATCGACGGCAGCCCGGTCGCGCGGATCGACGTTCTGCTCAAGACCAAGAAATATCCGGGAATGCTGCGCTGTCTCGATCAATCCGTTGCGCTTGACATCGTCGACGGTGACGGGGCGATCCCTCCGCCGCCGCGTCATCTCCGGGTGAGGCCGGCGGAATTGCAGGACACCCAGCAGCGCACACTGCAGGCCTCGGCCACCTACATGCCCGGCAAGACGGCGAAAGACGGCGTCATGCGGTTCAAGATTCAGGGGTTGAAGGCCTCATCCTTCGCGGGCACCGGATTGATGCTGTGGGATCTCTCGCCCCCAGATGCGGCCGATGTGAGCGCGATGGCCGACAAGATGCTGTGGGCGGACACGGTCACCGCGTTCACTTTCGTCATCCGCGCCGACAACGGCGAACAGATGCTGCCGGCGGTCCTGAAATCCTGCGGCGTGTCTTAGGTCTGCTGCGTGACAAACACCGTCATTCCGGGGCAAGGCCTTGAACCCGGAATCTCGAGATTATCTTGCGTCCCTTTTCTAACAATCTCGAGATTCCGGGTTCAATCGTCAACGCGTCGTCACTTCGCGCCTTCGCATTGACGATTGCCCCGGAATGACGGCGAATCGCAACGGCCCAGCTCCTTGCGGCGTGGTAGGAATAGTCAGAACACGAATGAGCAGGCTGCACGTATCGTGCGCCTGCTCACGCCATGCTCGGCGGAAAATGGCCTCCTAGACCGACGACGTCGCGACCGTGTGGATGCCGCATTCACTCTTGCCGCGGCCGCGCCAGCGTCCCGCCCGGTCGTCCTCGCCGGAGTCCGAGCGGCTGGTGCAGGGCATGCAGCCGATCGAGCGGAAGCCGGAGGCGACCAGCGGGTGCTGCGGCAGGTCTGCCGCGCGATAGATCGCCGCAATGTCCTCGCGCGTGACATTGGCGAACGGATTGAATTTGACCCGCGCGCCATCCTGCTCGACGACGGGGATCGCGGCGCGCAAGCCGCCCTGGAAGCGCTTGCGGCCGTTGATCCAGGCCGCGAACGGCGCCAGCGCGCGTGCCAGCGGCTCCACTTTCCGGATGCGGCAGCAGGCGTCGGGATCGGAGAACCACAATTCGTTGTCGGCATCCTCGCGCGCCAGCGCCGCGGCATCGGGCTTGATCGAGCGGACGTCGCGCAGGCCGAGCCTCTCGATCAGCTGGTCGCGATAGGCGAGCGTCTCAGCGAACATGTGACCGGTGTCGAGGAAGATGACGGGGATCGCCGGATCGACATCGGCCGTCACCTTCAACAGCGCCGCCGACTCCGTGCCGAACGACGACACCACGGCGAGCCGCTCCCGCCCGATCGCCTCGAGCGCCGCGGCGATGACCTGCTGCGGCGCAGCCGAGCGCAGCGCTGCATCGAGCGTCGCAACCGGCGTCTCCACGACCAAAGGCGATGCAGCCAGCGTGCTCACAGTCCGGCGCTCTCCGAATGACGCAGTTGCAGGCGCTGATGCAGGGCCGAGAGCCGGCCGTCGCCGGTCGGCTGGTAGAACACCGAATAGCGCTTCACGGTCTCGGTGAAGGCCTCGGCGTCGGCCTGCTTCCTGACCTCGAAGGCATCGAAGCCGGCGCGCAGCATGAACACGAACTGATCGCGCAGCACCTGCCCCGTGGCGCGGAGCTCGCCGCGATAGGCGTAGCGCTCGCGCAGCAGGCGCGCCTGGGTGTAGGCGCGGCCGTCGCGGAAGCTCGGAAACACCAGCGCGACAAGTGCGATGCGATCGAGATGCGGCACGAGATCGTCGACATCGCGGTCGTTCGGCCAGATCACGCCGACCCTGCCGCCGGCACGACCGAGCACGGCTTCCGGATCCGCGAGAAAGCGGCTCGCCGACACCAGGACCGCGCCCTGCGCCGGCAGCTCGGCGTCCTCGGCTGTGCGGACGAACTCGTCCGCAATGATGTGTCCGCCCTTAACGAGTGGCATAAACCCGCTCCCTGAATGGTTCGACCCCGAGCCGCTTCACCGTGTCGACGAACAGCTCCTCAGGGCTCGCGCGCAGCGCAAGATAGGCTTCGACGATGTCCTCGACGACGTCGGCGACTTCGGCATACGGCACCGCGGGGCCGATCAGGGTGCCGAGCACGGCGCCCTCGTCGGCACGGCCGCCGATCGTGATCTGATAGAATTCCTCGTTGTTCTTCTCGACGCCGAGGATGCCGATATGGCCGACATGGTGATGGCCGCAGGCATTGATGCAGCCGGAGATGTTGATGTGCAGCCGGCCGATCAGGTTGGCGGTGTCGTGATTGGCGAAGCGGCGCGTGATCTCCTGCGCGATCGGGATCGAGCGCGCGTTCGCAAGCGAGCAGTAGTCGAGTCCCGGACAGGCGATGATGTCGGAGACCAGGTTGACGTTGGGGATCGCGAGCCCGATCGCGTCGAGCGCCTTCCACACCGCCGGCAGGTCGCGCTTGCGGACATGGGGCAGCGCGAGGTTCTGCTCATGGCCGACCCGGATTTCGCCGAACGAGTATTTGTCGGCGATGTCGGCCAGCGCATCCATCTGGTCGGCCGTCGCGTCACCGGGCGGTCCGCCGACCGGCTTCAGCGACACGACCACGATCGCATGGCCCTGCACTTTATGGGCAAACACCGAGTTCTTGCGCCAGGCCTCGAACTTCGGATCATGCGCGGCCTGCTTGAGCTCGTCCGGCATGTGCGGCAGCGTTTCGTAGGCCGGATAGAAGAAGCGCGAGCGGATGTCTTCGATGATGTCGTCGTCGAGCTTGAGCACGCCGTCGCGGATCTGCTGCCATTCCTCCTCAACCTCGGCGCCGAACTTCTCGATGCCGAGCTCGTGCACCAGGATCTTGATGCGCGCCTTGTAGATGTTGTCGCGGCGGCCGTACTGGTTGTAGACGCGCAGGATCGCCTCGACATAGCTGAGGATGTCGCGGCCGTGGACGAACGGCTTGATGGTCTTGGCGATGAACGGCGTGCGGCCGAGGCCGCCGCCGACCAGCACCTCGAAGCCGGTCTCACCTTCCGCGTTCTTCAGCAGCCGCAGCCCGATGTCGTGGATCTTGATCGCCGCGCGGTCGTGATCGGAGGCCGTGATCGCGATCTTGAACTTGCGCGGCAGGAACGAGAATTCCGGGTGCAGCGTCGTGAACTGGCGCAGCAGCTCGGCCCAGATGCGCGGATCCTCGACCTCGCCCGGCGCGACGCCGGCCCACTGGTCCGAGGTGACGTTGCGCATGTTGTTGCCGGAGGTCTGCATCGACTGGATGCCCACTTCGGCGAGATCGGCCATCGCATCGGGCAGCTCGGCGAGCTTGATCCAGTTGAACTGGATGTTCTGCCGGGTCGTGAAATGGCCGTAGCCGCGGTCGTAGCGCCGCGCGACGTGAGCGAGGCGGCGCAGCTGCGCGGAGGACAGCGTGCCGTAGGGAATGGCGATGCGGTACATGTAGGCGTGGAGCTGCAGATAGACGCCGTTCTGCAGCCGCAGCATCTTGAATTCGTCTTCGGAGAGCTCGCCCGACAGGCGCCGCTTCACCTGGTCGCGGAATTCGGCGACGCGCTCGTTGACGAGGGTGCGGTCAATTTCATCATAAGCGTACATGAGAGAGCCTTCAGGCTTGAGCCGGCAGCGCGATGGTGGCGCCCGTGAGCCGGATGTGTTCGCGTAAATTGCCGGGCTTGACTGCACCGTCGGCGGCGACCTCGACCGGCGCGATATAAGGGCCGACCGCACCGAGATCATCGGCCGCGGCCTCGGACAGCAGCGCCCGCGCCTCGTCGGCGGTGCGCACGATCGCGGCGTCGCTCAGCTCATCGGACCAGCTCTTGGCCCCGGTGCGGTAGATGACCGCGCCGTCCCAGGTCCGGTTCGCGGTGATGATCGAGGGACCGGTGATCTTGATCTTCTGTTGCAGCGGAGAGGTCATTCAGACGGGTTCCAGGAGTTGTGCAATCACGCGACTGAGATTCTTCTGATGCCACGGCGCGGAGTGCGCCACGACATCACCGATGATGAGGATGGCCGGGCCGCCGTCGATCTTGGCGACGAGGTCCGGCAACTGATCGAGGGTACCGACCGCCGCCTGCGCATCGGCCCGCGTCACCTTGGCGAACACGCCGACCGGGGTCTGCGGCGAACGGCCGGCGGCGAGCAGGCCGGCACGGACGGCGGGCGCAGCCGTCATGCCCATGTAGACGACGACGGTCATCTTGGTATCGGTCAGAACCGACCAGTCGACCGCCTCGGCATCGCGCTCCTTGTGCGCGGTGAGGAAGGTGATGCGCAGCGCCTTGCTGCGGAAGG
>JBARNF010000342.1:0-8988 GCA_049802835.1 Bradyrhizobium sp. | reverse complement strand
CCATCACATCTGCTGCGCCGGCACAGCCCACGCCTCAGGCGGGCCCGGCACCTCAACTAACACTTCCGCCCGCTGCCAGCGTGTTGCCGCGCCGGCCGCACTACGTGCCGCGCGGCCTCGCCAGCTACTACACGGCGCCGCAGCCGACCGCGAACGGCGAGGTGTTCGACACCACCGCCATGACTGCCGCGCACCGCAGCCTGCCGTTCGGTACGCGCCTGCGCGTCACGCGGCTGGACAACGGGCAGTCGGTGACGGTGCGGATCAACGATCGCGGCCCCTATGTCGACGGTCGCGTGGTCGACCTGTCCTATGCCGCGGCCGCCAGGCTCGGCATGGTGGAGACGGGCCTCGCCGATGTCCGGCTCAGCGTGGTGCATTGGCCGAAGCCGCGACCGCACAAGCCGCCGGCGCAGCAGGCCGCGCCCGCCAATGCCCGGCCATTGCCACGCCCCGCGCCGACGCGGCTGACGCTGCTGCGGTTACTCAGCGGGACGGTTCAGATCAGTCGCTGATATCGTCAGCCGGATTGTTCCGCACACTCCGCTGCCGTCCTGCGCCCAGCCATGGCGCGCTCCCGGCCACGTTCCGCAATGCCGGGCATCGCTTGCCGGCAATGTCTCTCCAGAGCAAGCTGACCCGGCCGTCCAGGTCCCACGCATTCTATCGTCTCGCGTCAGCGCTGGTTAAGGCTGCACATATCTTCATCCCGGGACGTGCGAGCACCACCGGGCGCATCAGCGCAACGCCGCAATTCCTCGCGCGGCACGCAGGCTGGCTACGAGCAAGCCGGCAACTGCTTGATTCCGAGCACCAATCGATGAAGGGTTGTTAGTCCGGGGTTTTTCAAGGACGAAGCTCGAACCAGCGAGCAACGTTGCGAGGAGCAAATTTATCGAGATACCGCGCGGATTCATGGCGGTGTCAGGCAACCTATCCTTAACAAGAGGCTGTCTGAATGATGGAGTGAATAGCCAACCAATCAGAAGAAGACGGATAATCAAATGACCGTTCGCTGGTGTGTGCTCCTTCTCGGAACCTGCTTCTTTGTACCGACGGCCTCCGCCCTCGGCATTTCCCCCGATGTCGTTCGCGATCTCGCCTCCCGCGTCGGCCCCGTCGTCGGTCAGGCCGCGACCTGCCCGGCCATTGCCCAGGGGCGCGTCCAGACCATCATCGACCAGTTCAGCGAGGTGATCCGCCAGGGCTCTGCGAACAACGGCGAGCGCGATGGGCTCATCCGCAGCTTCAACAGCTACATCGCCGAGGGGCGCGGCCGGATCGCGTCCTCGCAGGTGAACTGCCAGACCGCCGAACGCCAATTGGCCGAGCTCGAGCGGTCGCTCACTCAGCAGCAGTCATCGGCTCCCACGCTGTCCTTCGCGCTGGCGCCCTCGACCGCAGCAGCGGCGACGCAGCCCACGGCCAACCTTCCGCCTCCGCTTCCGCACGGCGTCAGCGATACCGAGATCCGTTTCGGCACCGTCATTCCGTTTTCGGGCGTCCGCAAGGAGTCCGCGCGCCAGATGAAGCTCGGCATCGAAACGGCGTTCAACCGCGCCAACGATGCCGGTGGGATCAACGGCCGCAAGCTGCGGCTGATTGCCGCCGACGATGCCTATGATCCCACCCGGACGCTTGGCGCAATGACGCAGCTTTACGAGAAGGACCAGGTGTTCGGCTATATCGGCAACATGGGCACGGCCAACAACGCGGTGGCGATCCCCTATGCGCTGGAGCGCCGCGCGCTGTTCTTTGCGCCCTATAGCGGCTCGGCCGTCGTTCGCCGCGATCCGCCCGACCGTTACGTCTTCAACTATCGTGCGAGCTATGCGGAAGAAACCGCCGCGATCGTGCACTATCTGATGAAAGTCAAGCGGATCCCGGCGAAGCAGATCGCTGTCTTCGCGCAGAACGATGCCTATGGCGACGACGGCGCCAACGGCGTCGCCAAGGCGTTCCGCGCGCTCGGCATCACCGATCCGATCATCCGCTACGGCTTCCCGCGCGGCTCGCTGGATGTCGATGAGGCCGTCAGCAAGCTGAAGGCGCAAACCAAGCCCGCGATCAAGGCCGTGATCATGATCGCGACCGACCGCGCAGCCGCGAAATTCATCGAAAAGACCCACGACGCAGTTCCGGGATTGGTCTACGCCAACATCTCGGCCGTCGGATCCTCGTCGCTCGCCGCCGAGCTGAAGCTGCTCGGAACGAAATACACCAATGGCGTCATTGTCACGCAAGGCGTTCCATCGGTCGCCGGCTATTCGAGCCTGGTGCTCGACTACAAGAATGCGCTGGACAAATACTTCCCCGGCGAAGCCCCCGACTATACCTCGCTCGAGGGCTTCATCTCGGCGAGCATCCTGATCCAGGCACTGAAGCAGACGACGCCGCTCGACACCGAGCGGCTGGTCGACACCCTGGAAGCGATGAAGAGCATCGATCTCGGCCTCGGCAGCACGCTCTCGTTCGGACGCGCCGAACACCAGGCATCGCACAAGATCTGGGGCACGGCCCTCGACGAGACCGGCACCTACCAGGCGATCGAGCTGGAGTGATGCGCGAAGGTGCGCGCTCGGCGAGACGCAGCTGAGCTTGCCGTCCGGACTGCCGCAGAACAGCCGGACGGCTTCGAGGCATGGCGAGGCGGAACCGTTCGCCCCATCTTGGGTTGAGTTAGATGCGCAACAACCCGTGGGTGATGGCAATGTCCATCCGGACACAGATTTCGGCGATGGTCTTCATGATGGTTCAGGCCATCCTATTTGGTGTGGGAATTCTGACCATTCTACTCACGCCGCTGAGCGATCACGCGAAGATCGCAATGCCCGTCATGGTCGCCGTAAGCATGGCAGCGGCAGCCATTCTCTCGTGGCAGATCGCGCCGCGGCTGCGCGCGAGGTACTGGCGTCGACGCGGAATTGATCACGACATGATCTCGGGCTGACAGCTCCGCGAAGCAACCCAGAGAAGCGAGCCCGAATTGCTGCGCCACGGCGCCTGCCGGCGGTTCTCAACGCGCGGCGGGTTGGTCGCGGTCGCAAAGTACCGTCGGCTGGTGCGTGCCGGCATAGCAACGCTGGCACGCAACGGTCGCATGGGGTATGGAACGTGGCCGGCTTGGCGCCAACCGGCCTGGGCGTCAACTCGCGCGACGCGCCAACAACAGCGCTCCACCGAGCCCGCACATCACGGCGCCTGACGCCTGCCGCAGCCGCGCGACCAGGCTCGGCCGCCGGACCAGGCCATGCCGCGCCTTGGCGGCCCAGAACGTCACGACCAGGTCGACGCTGGTGTTGAGCGCCACCGAGATCAGCCCGAGCACGATGAACTGCACAGCGACGTTGCGCGCGGGATCGACGAATTGCGGGATGAAGGCCAGGAAAAACGCCGCGGTCTTCGGGTTCAGCGCCTCGACGATAATGCCCTCGCGGAATGCGCGCCGGCTGCCGGTCGTGGTGACCTCGGCCGGCGCAGCGACGCGCGCCTCGCGCCACGTCTTGACGCCGAGCCAGATCAGGTAGCCCGCGCCCGCGATCTTCAGCGCCGTGAACGCTTCGGCGCTCGCCAGAACCAGCGCCGACAGGCCGAGCGCGCCGGCGAACACGTGCACGAGGCCGCCGAGCCCGAGGCCGACGCTGGAGGCCAGGCCTTCCGTGTGACCACCGGCCAGCGTGCGCGCCACGATGTAGAAGATGCCGGGGCCGGGCGTCAGCGCGACCACCAGTGCGGCGGCGAGATAGAGGAGGAAGGTCTGGAGGTCGGGCATTGCATTCTTTGTCGGGGAGATGGCCGCATTTTGTACGGCAATCCGTGGGACGAAGCAAAGCCGCGCTTGGCGGCCGACGGCGGGCGCGGTCAACGGAGACTGCACGATCGTTGCGAGCCCTTGTATGTTGATTGCGTACGATGATGGATGAGCCGCGCGGCCCCGCATGTTGACGATCTCACTGGAAGACCCGGCCTCGGCCGACGCGCAAGCCCTGATGGCGGAGCTGTCGGCGACGCTTGCGCGCATCACCGGCGACAGCGGCCGGTCGTCGTTCGACCCGGATGATGTGCGCGGACCGCGGGCCTGCTTCGTCGTCGCGCGCGATGCGTGCGGGCAGGCCGTCGGCTGCGGCGCGTTGCGGCCGCTGGATGCGGACATCGCAGAGGTGAAGCGCATGTATGCGCGCCCGGGCACGCGCGGCGTCGGCGCAGCGATCCTCGCGCGTCTCGAAATCGTGGCGGCCGGTTTCGGCTACCGCGCCATCCGGCTGGAGACCCGGCTGGTGAACCAGCGTGCAGTCGGCTTCTACGAGCGGCACGGCTATCGCCGCATCCCTAACTTCGGCAAATATGCCGGCAGGCCGGAAGCCGTGTGTTTCGCGAAGCAGCTGTCACGCGTGGGCTAGCAGCTCTTCTGTCGTAGATGCTGGAGGCATGTGCAGGTCGTGGACGACGTTAACTTGACGTCGTAGTACGGGAAGCTCGACGTCGCCGGACTGTTCGTCGCGCAGCGCGGAAACAGATAGTAGCTGTCGGCGATCGTGACCGGACCGGTCACGCCGGACCCGAGGCTGGGCTTGTAACTGTAGGACACCTCACCAAGGATGAGCGAGATGTTGGCGTTGATCGGGCTCGTGGTGGTGAAGGCCGACAGCGTCATATTCTGGCCGACGGTTCGGGCCCCCGTCGCGCTGGTCGACGTGCTCCATTGGACCGTTGCGTTGCCATTCTTGTCGGTCGAGACCCCGGAGACCGTGACCGTCATCAGCGAGTTGCCCCTGGCGTCCTTGACCGCGTAGGGAGCCATGATCGACGTCGAGGCCTGGAGGATGTCCAGCATCCGCGATGCGGAGATCTGCGTGTTCTGCGCAACCATGTCGGCGACGCTGTGCGACGTTTGGCTGACCTTGACGCCGATCGCGAGCCCGTTCCCCAGCTCGACCCCGCCCAGATACAGCGTCAGCATGAACGGCAGGACGATGGCGAACTCGGTCGCGGCGATGGCATCGGTATTGGTCCAGAGATTGCGCATGCGTGGTGAAAGCTCAGCGAGCATGTCCTGATCCTTCTATGAGGAGGGCTCATTCTGAAAGGCAGCCGTGGCCATGATCTGCCGGTTGCCGTTCGACAGATTCGAGAGATTGAAGCCGAGCGGTCCGAGCATGACGGGCCATACATACATCACCCGCAGCACGACGATGTCGCCGGCGCTTCCGGGGTTGTATTGCCAGACGTTGGTGACGGTGCCCTGGCTGTCGAACGTCAGCGTCGGCATCGCCGTGTTGGTGGAGGACCACGCATTGGCCACCTGCATATCGATCATCAATCCGCTGCAGTCGAAGAAGATGCGGATCTTCTTGCAGACCACCTGCTGCTTGAATGCATCCTGACTCAAGGTCTGCGTCTGCACCTGCCCAGTCATGACCATGCGTGCCGATTGCTGGACGACCGATTCGAGCAGCTGCTGGGCAAAGAAGACGAGAAACGTCTGGATGAGCGCGATGATGAGCGCAAGAAACGGCGCGGCCACGAGCGCGAACTCGACGGCCGTGGCGGCTCTGCTGTCGCTGACGAAGGCCCTGCAAACGCCGCGGTGCCCGGCTGGTGATGCTGCTGGTGGTTCCGTCATGACGGGGGCCTTACTGCACGAGGCTCGCCGTGCTCGATGCGACCTTGAGGAAGAGATTGGTCAGAGCGCTGGAGATGTCGCCGCCGGTCTGGACGTTCGCGAACAGGCCGGGCGAGGCGCAGGACTGCAGGCGCTGTGCGATCGTGCCGGTCGAGGACGACGGATTGTTGAACTGGGCGATGCGGCTATTGTACCATCCATCGGACGTCAGCTGCAGATATTCGGTGTAGAGGATCGCAATGCGAATGTTCCTCTTCTTGATCGTGTCGCAGATCGTCGTGTCGAGCGGCTGCTGGCAGCGGACCTGCGTTCCCGCCGCCGGGAGCGGATAGGTCGCGTTCGCGTCACAGCTTGCCGTCTTCGCGATCAGCTTGTCCTCGACGCCGTCAGTGACGAGGAAGACCACTTCCTGCGGCGTGTCGCTCGACTGATTGGTGCCAGTGCCCGGATCGGGCATGATCTTGTTGACTCCGGTGAGTGCGCCGGAGATGTCCGTGCCGAAGTCGGTGTTGCAGATCGACGTGGTGACGCAGTTCTGGTGGTCGACCGTGAGCAACTGAATGTTCGAGATCTGGGTGCCCGCGGTCGACGGCGTCGTCAGCGTCTGAATCGTGTTCAGATTGTAGTCGAAGGTGTAGATCGCCGCCTTGTACGTCGTGTTGTTGATCGCAGACATGCACTGCATGACGCCGCCTGAGACGCCTGACTGCAGGCACGACCAGGGGCCGACGAGGAGCTGCTTGACGGCGTTCACCACGAGATCGATCCGCAGCGTGACACTGTTCGAGCGTGCGACGCTGAGGTTGTCGTTGGTCGACGAGCTCGCGCCGCTGTCGAGGTTGGGGTGCAGCTCATGGCAGGCAAACCCGCAGTTCTTCGAGCCGGACGGCTGATTTTTGGTTGCGGAGATCAGCTTGTCGATGTCGGCCTGGGTCGCGGCGATCGCCATCGACGGCGAGTCGTCCAGCAGCAGATAGAAGTTCATGTTGGGCGCGCTCGACGCCCGGGCCGTTGCAGATCCCTGCACCGGCCATGCCGGGCTGCCAAGAACGGACGGGAAGTTATTGATCGATTGCGCGGCGTAGGACACCGTGATCGTGCGTTGAAGACCCGTATCGGTGACCGTGATGGTCGGCGTCGGCACCACCGTCAGACCCGGCATATTGGCCTTGGCCGCGAACACCGCGGCCGCGGTCGCCTGGACGACGCTGGCGTCGGTCTGGGTCAGCATCGCGGGTCTGACGGCCGCAACCGCTGCAGCATCTGCGGCCGCATCGAGCTGTCCTTGCTTGCGCAGCGCCTGCGTATAGTCGAGCGCCATGCCGAGCAGATAGATCGTCGGCACCATCATCACAGCGAAGATCACGGCGACGTTGGCCCGATGATCTGTTGCAAAGCGAAGCACCAGGCCGTGCAGCATGATCCTCACCCTTGTTTGGCAACGCCGGCCGCATTTATGGATTGGCCCCAGACTGTCGATCCGATCAGGAGGCCTGTGTTCTCTGCGGATTGTTTCCCGTAGTTTCCACGATAGAGGGTATCGGGTTAAGCAAAGATTACTGTATCCCGATAATGCAGCCGTGGCGTGTGGTGCGCTCTGCGGACCGGATGTTCTGCAACCGCCTCGAAGATGAAGGAAGAGTCGTGCGGTTCGCTCGACCTTGTATCGAAGTTGACGATTTGCAGCTCGCGCGGCACGCGTGGCGAATGACTGGCAAGCGCAGTGTCGCTCGCGCGGCGCCACATTGAAATGTCAGGATGGTACGAGGAGTCGAATCCGTCTTTGCGTCATGCCGTCGTTGAGCTGCGTGCCTCCCCGATATGCGGCGTATGGGCGTCAGGCGTTCCGTGTCAGTCCCGGTGCCAGGGCAGTGCCAAAAACGTAATCCCAGACACCGGTGACGACGCCGAAATTGCCGGGAATCGGGCCGCGATGGTGTCGGACGTGGCGCAGCCGACAGCTCCGCAGCCAGGACTTCAGCGGGGACTGTCCGGCCAATTGCCAGTGATGCACGGCATCGTGGACCAGCAGATACAACACGTACCCAACCAGCAGGCCGCTGGTCGTTCCGCTTGCCGTCTGGACATCGGCAAGGCCCGCGACGAGCGCGAAAAATGACAAGAAGATGACGGCGCTCACCCAGATCGGCGCGCCGATGAGATCACTGGGGCGCGCGTGGTGCAGTCCGTGGAGTTGCTTGAGGATGGCGACCTCATGATACAGGAACCGGTGCACCAGATATTCGGCCAGCGTCCACAGCGCGGCCCCGCCGAGCGCCGCCAGCAGCCAGCGCTGATGCAAGCTGAAGCCGCTGCTCGCGAGATCGAACAGCAGCAGTCCGGCGACGACGATCGGGTAGATGAAAAGCTCGGCGTAGTAACTGATCTTGCTGTGATTCACGTCGTGTCCGTACGTGGATATCAAGGACGATATGGGGTGCGCGCCCCCAGGGAAGGCCGACCACGCGATCAGCCGTCGCCCGAATCAGCATCCATTGGAGAGGTCGTCGCAGGTACGGGGTAGCGCAGTTGTACGGCACCTGCGTGAATGCATGAAGGCGGGGCGCTGAACCGAGCTTGCTCGATGGTCTGGCGGCCAGACGCGGGCGAACGGCGGTTGCGTTCGAGGGCCGTCACCATGAGATGAAGCGAGATGAGACCGACCGCCGAGATTGGCGGCTCAGCAGCGGTCGAGAGGCTTCAGCCCGCGCCACGTGCGATCTGGCTGGAGACGCGGCTCGTCAACGCGTGGGCGGTCGCGTTCTACGAGCAGCACGGCTATCGCCGCATTCCGAACTTCGGCAAGTATGTCGGCACGCGAGGGGCCGTGTGTTTCGAGAAGCGGCTGTAGCTGCAATCTCCCCCGTCGTCCCGGCGCATGCCGCGACGTTGATAGCTAGCTCTGTGCGGTCAACGACCGATCGGCGGGACGTTAGATGGTAATCGGGGGTCGATACGTACCCAAGCGAATGGTTCAATGATGGTTCGTAAACCTATACGATATCCTCTTCATCGTCGTCCTCTTCATCGTCATCCGACTGCACGGCCATTGTTTCGATGTATCTGCGCCTCACATCCCGCAACGACTGCTTACTGGTCTGATCTGTCAAGAAGAACCACCATCCGCCGATCTTTCTTCCGGCTATAGCGGTCGCGGCTTCATTGGGCGTATCGTATACTTTTCCATCTACATCAATTTTTCCATCGCTGAGCAAGGTCGCTGTCACGTGGCTGTACTTTTTCCTTCGGGGAAATAGAGCTATCCCGACTTGAAGCATCCCGGCGGTTAGCAGGTCGACGAGCTCGACCGTTCTGAAGGTCTTTGGCCTGTCGGGGGCAAATTCCGACTTGTAGTTGGCAGGGAC
>JBARNF010000341.1:0-2901 GCA_049802835.1 Bradyrhizobium sp. | reverse complement strand
CTCCACCGGTTGATCGCGGCATCGGCAACCTCTTGAGGCCCATGATCGGCCACAGTGGCCACCTCGCCCGAAAGCGGATTGTGCTATGCGAAAACCGCGCCACGCCCTGCTTGCGGTGCAGGGATCTGCCGCGCCGGACCGCACCCCGATCCGAACCGATTGTTAACAACCGGTTTTTGCGGACCCCGCCCAATCGTATGGCGGCGGCCGGACGCAGCATCCGATGCACGCACAAACCAAGATTCCGGCTTCAAATTGGGCAGCGCCTGCCCGGCGCGTGAGCCGTCGTGGTGCTGGTCCGGCGACGGCCGCCGCTGCTACCGGCCCCGCCGCCGGCCGAAAAGCCGCTAATACTCGACCTCGAGCTCCTCGATCTCCTCGGGCTCGGCGTTCGCAGCCTCGATCCATTCGCCCATCTCCGGCATCGCCATGATGAGATCGGCATAGGCCTCGAGCTGCGGCTCGAGCTTTACCTCATAGGTGACGAAGCGCGTCACGACGGGCGCGTACATTGCGTCCGCCATGCCGCGCTGGCCGAACAGGAAGGGACCGCCCGATTTGTCCAGACAGTCACGCCAGATCGCCCAGATGCGGTCGATGTCGGCCTGAGCGCGGGTCCAGACCTTGAAGCCCGGAAAATGGCCCTTGAGATTGACCGGCAGCGAGGCCCGCAACGTCGTGAATCCGGAATGGATTTCGCCTGATATCGAGCGGCAATGCGCGCGCTGGATGCGGTCTGACGGCAGCAGGCCGGCGTCCGGAAAGGTCTCGTGGAGATACTCTCCAATCGCCAGCGTATCCCAGATCGTGGCGCCGTCGTGCCGGAGGCACGGCACCAGGATCGACGACGACAGCAGCAGGATCTCCGCCCGCGCCGATGCGTCGTCCGGCCCCACGACCACTTCATCGAAATCGAGCCCGGAAAACTTCGCGAGCAGCCAGCCGCGCAGCGACCACGACGAATAGTTCTTGCTGCTGATGGTCAACGTCGCTTTGGCCATGTCGCCCTACCCCCTTGTCGCTTTTCGTTCGGCCGCGAGCATCAGCCGCGCGGCGTTGCCGCGGATGGATCGTGTCCGGAGCCGGATACTCCAGTCATTTCACGCAGCAAGCGACATGCCAGTTATTGAGGCAAGACTCTCGGCCTCTGGCTCCGATATTGCATACATCGACATTGCATACGTCAAGTTGACGTGACGGATCGGACCCAATGGCGCTGTTGTACCAAGCCTACCAGAACCACATGGACCTGACCGAGCCGTGGCGCCAGAGCGCAGCGGCCGCGTTGCGCTATCTCAACCTGATCCCGTCCGGCCTGTCCCACCGCGCTTTCCGGCGCCTGTCCGCGGCGTTCGAACTGATCTCCCGCTCCACCCTGACCTATGCCCGACCGGCCTACGCGATCGACAGCGTGATGGTCGGCAATCGTGAGGTTGCGGTCACCGAGGAAGTGACGTTCAAGACGCCGTTCGGGTCGCTGCTGCACTTCAAGAAAGACGGCGCGCCCGAGCAGCCGCGGGTGCTGCTGGTGGCGCCGATGTCGGGCCATTTCGCGACGCTGCTGCGCGGCACCGTGAAGACCCTGCTGCAGGATCACGACGTCTATATCACCGACTGGCACAATCCGCGCGACATTCCGCGTAATCATGGCCGCTTCGGGCTGGAGGATTACACCGATCATCTGATCAGCTTCCTCGGTCAGCTCGGACCGCGCCCGCACATGGTCGCGATCTGCCAGCCGTCGGTGTCGGCGCTCGCGGCCACCGCCATCATGTGCGAGGGCAACCACCCGTCGCGGCCGGCGACGCTCACCCTGATGGCGGGACCGATCGACACCCGCATCCAGCCGACCAAGGTCAACGACTTCGCCAAGAGCAAGCCGATCCACTGGTTCGAGAACAATCTCATCCACTACGTACCTTTCCAGTGCGGGGGCGCGTTCCGGAAAGTTTATCCTGGCTTCGTGCAGCTCACGGCCTTCGTATCGATGAATCTCGAACGTCACGTGAAGCAGCATATGGATCTCGCCAATCACCTGGCCAAGGGCGAGGTCGAGAAGGCCGAGACCATCAAGACCTTCTACGACGAATATTTCGCGGTCATGGACCTGCCCGCAGAGTTCTACATCGAGACCGTGCGCGACGTGTTCCAGGAGCATCTGTTGCCGCAGGGCAAGCTGATGCATCGTGGCAGTCCGGTCGACCCGAAGGCCGTCCGGCGCATCGGCCTGATGACGGTCGAGGGCGAACGCGACGACATCTGTTCGATCGGCCAGACGCTCGCCGCCCAGGACATCTGCACCAATGTGCGCGCCTATCGTCGCGTCCATCACATGCAGGCCGGCGTCGGCCATTACGGCGTGTTCAGCGGCAAGAAGTGGAATAACGAGATCTATCCGCTGCTGCGGGATTTCGTGCACGTCAATTCGTGATCGGTCGACTCTGCGGCCGTCCGGAACGACGGAAGCGTCATTTCACCCGGATCGGCATGTCCTTCAGCCCGTTCTCGTCATAGGCCTTGCGCAGCGTGCCGTTGGCGGCGGCTTCCGTCATGAACTTGGTCACGAACGCCAGTGCCAGCGGATGATTGAGCGGCACCGCGACCGCGGTGACGGTCTGCTTGAAGGTTTCGTCCAGCACCCGCGTGCCCGGAATCTTCCTCGCTATCGCGTTGAGCTGTTCGCGCGACAGCGCAAAGGCGTCGATCTCGCCCTTCTTGAGCAGTGCGAAGATCTCGTCATAGGTCTGATAGCCCGTGACCCGCGCGGACTTGAGATGCGCAATCGCGCCGCGCATGGTGGTGGTGTTATTGACGGCCCCGACCTTGACGCCGGGCTGATGGCGATCGCCACCCGCAGCTTGCCGGTCGGCGCGATTTCATCTTTCAGTGCATCGGCGCTCG
>JBARNF010000340.1:0-2976 GCA_049802835.1 Bradyrhizobium sp. | reverse complement strand
CTGCGACAGTGTGGAAGCAAAGGCGGCGTAGGCTGTCCCTTATGATGAGGGCATCATGCGTGGCCGCTCAATAGCACCGCGACGCCGCGATCGCGTGCAGCCGGTTATCGCCGAGCACATGGGCCGTCAAACCCGGCATCGGGAAGATCTTTGCAAACGCTGGATCGCGGATACTCAAGCCGCCGGTATAGGCGCCGAACGCGGGCATCACGGCGCGCTCGCCGTCGGAGACGAAGCAGCGCCGCTCCAAAGTGCGCGCCCGCGTCGCCACGCGGGCCTTTGGATGCAGATGACCGGCGATCTCGCCGCGTGCGCCGGTCGGCTCGTGGCGGAAGGTCACCGCGCCGAGCGTGACCTCGTCCACGACCTCGCCGCCGATGCCGCGCGGCGCCGGATCGTGATTGCCGGTGATCCAGATCCAGTCGCGGCCGACCTGGAGGTCGGCGATGCAGGCGCGGTCGTCACCCGACAGACGCATATGCGCATCGCGGTCGTGGAAACTATCGCCGAGCGCGATGACCGTGCGCGGATTGTAATGCGCGACGACGGCAGCGAGGCGGCGCAGCGTCGTTACGGTGTCGAACGGCGGCAGCAGGGTGCCGCGCGCTGCGAAGCTCGAGCCCTTCTCCAGATGCAGGTCGGAGACGACGAGCAGGCGCTGCTCGTCCCAGACCAGCGCGCCGGAGAGATCGGCGCGCAACGTGGTGCCGGTAATTTCCATCGTTCCCGATGCAGCGAATGTGGCTTCTCGCAAACTCATCTCGCGGCCCGCCTACCCCATCGCTTCCTTGACCAGTTCCTCGGCGGCCTCCGCCAGGAGCTCGTCGGCGGCCTCGCCATAGACGGATTCACGGCCGATTTCCAGCATCACCGGCACCGCCAGCGGCGAGACGCGATCGAGCGCGCGATGGGTGATTCGTCCCTCGATCCGCTTGAGCATATCACCGAGCCGCTTCAGATCGAGCAGGCCGGTGGCGGCATCGGCGCGCGCGGCGCGCAACAGCATGTGATCGGGCTGATGCCGGCGCAGCACGTCATAGACGAGATCGGTCGAGAACAGCACCTGGCGGCGGGTCTTCTCTTCGGTCGTCGAACGCCGCGCGATCAGGCCGGAGATGATCGCGCACGAACGGAACGTGCGCTTCATCAGCGCCGATTCGGCGAGCCAGGCTTCGAGGTCGTCGCCCAGCATGTCCGGATCAAACAAGGCGGCGAGATCGAGCCGGCCTTGGCTCACCATCAGCGACATGTCGCCGAGCCCCCACACCGCGAGCGCATACTCATTGGCGACGAAGCCGAGCGGCCGGACGCGCGCCCGCTCAAGCCTTCGCGTCAACAGCATGCCGAGCGTCTGATGCGCGAGCCGGCCCTCGAACGGATAGCAGACGAGATAGTGCTTGTCGGAGCGCGGGAAGGTCTCGACCAAGAGCTCGCGGCGCGCCGGCACGCGCGACACGTCCTTCTGCAGCAACAGCCAGTCGCGTACCTGCTCCGGCAAGGCCGACCATGCGCGGCGATCATCCAGCAGGCCGCGGACGCGATCGGCGAGATAGGTCGACAACGGAAACTTGCCCCCCATGTAGGACGGCACCTTGGGATCGGCATCGTTGGCGCGTGAGACGTAGACCTGATCCTCGGCGAGCGCCTCGTAGCGCACGATCTCACCGCCGAACACGAAGGTGTCGCCTGGCGTCAGGCCCTCGATGAAATATTCCTCGATCTCGCCCAGCAGCCGGCCGCCGCGCCCGATCGCGCCGGTCGAACCGGCGCCGCCGCGCGAGCGCACCAGCCGCACCTTCAGCATCGCCTCCTCGACGATGGTGCCGACGTTGAGACGGTAGCTCTGCCGCACCTTCGGATTGGCGACGCGCCAGCGGCCTTTATTGTCACCTTGCGCATCCTGCTTGATACGGGCGAAACGCTCGTAGGTCTTCAGCGCGTAGCCGCCGGTGGCGACGAAGTCGACGACGTCGTCGAAGTCCGCACGCGGCAGCGCCGCATAGGGCGCCGCCGTGACCACCTCGGCATAGAGCTCATCACTGAGGAACGGCTCCGCGCAGGCGCAGCCGAGCACGTGCTGCGCCAGCACGTCGAGACCGCCGGTGCGCAGCGGCGGCGTATCCTGCGCGTTGTCGGCGATGGCGTCGATCGCGACCGAGCATTCCAGCACCTCGAAGCGGTTGGCCGGCACCAGCACCGCGCGCGAGGCCTCGTCGAGCCGGTGATTGGCGCGGCCGATCCGTTGCATCAGCCGCGAGCAGCCCTTGGGCGCGCCGACATTGATGACGAGATCGACGTCGCCCCAGTCGACGCCGAGATCGAGCGAGGAGGTGCAGACCACGCCGCGCAATCTTCCCGCAGCCATCGCATCCTCGACCTTGCGGCGCTGGGCGACGTCGAGCGAGCCGTGATGCAGGGCGATCGCGAGATTGTCGTCGTTGATGCGCCAGAACTCCTGGAACAGCATCTCGGCCTGGCTGCGGGTGTTGACGAAGACGAGCGTGGTCTTGTTCTGCTTGATCAGCTCGTACATCTCGGCCAGCGCGTGCCGCGCGCTATGCCCCGCCCACGGCAGCCGCTCGCGCGTATCCAGCATCTCGACGACAGGCTGTGCCGCGCCGCCGGCGACCACGACATCCGCCGCAGCAACGCCGCCGTTCGGCTGCGGCACCAGGAAACGCGCGAGCTGTTCGGGCTCGGCGACCGTCGCCGACAGGCCGATCATGCGCATCTCGGGCGCGAGCCGCCACAGTCGCGCCAGCGCCAGCGACAACAGTTCGCCGCGCTTGGAGGTGACCAGCGCATGCAGCTCGTCGAGCACGACGCGCTTGAGCGAGGAAAACAGGTACGGCGCATCGTCGGACGACAACAGCAGCGCCATCTGCTCGGGCGTCGTCAGCAGGATGTCCGGCGGATAACGCCGCTGCCGCTGCTTGCGCGACGCCGGCGTATCGCCGGTGCGGGTCTCGACCTTGA
>JBARNF010000339.1:0-3215 GCA_049802835.1 Bradyrhizobium sp. | reverse complement strand
CGTCGATGCATTGCCCAAGAACGAGTACGGCAAGGTCCTCAAGACCGAGCTGCGCCGGCGATTTGGCCCGGCGGCGCCGTGAGGCCGAAATCGCGCGCGGTGTCCGCCGCAGACCGGAGACTCGTCGTTTCATTCGTGAGATGAGTCTTGCGAACCCGCAGGTGTTTTCGATTGGAAAAATATCTCGTATGCGTACTATGCCAGGAGCGCCGGCATGCGAGGCGAGCCGGATGTTGCGCTATGCGCTACTCTTTGCTCCCATGAACGAGAACAAATGTGAGGACTCGTCTCGATATGGCATCCATCGCTGACAACAAGACGTATCGATATGAGCCGATTGACAACTGGGCCGGGCTGCCGGAGGGATGGAGCTTCAACGAAGTGGCGGCGGTCGCGGTCGACGGTTCCGACAACGTCTACGTTTTCAGCCGCAGCGACCATCCGCTCACGATCTTCGATCGAAACGGAAGCTTCCTGCGGTCCTGGGGAGAGGGAGTCTATCCGCGGCCGCATGGCGCACACATCGGCCACGACGGGCACATCTACCTGACAGACGACGGAGCGCACATCGTCCACAAATGCACACTGGAGGGAAAGGTCCTCCTGGAGCTCGGCACGCGCGGCAAGCCTGCGCCCTATATGAGTGGGCTGCCCTTCCACCGTTGCACGCATACGGCGCTCTCGCCCCGTGGCGATATCTATGTGTCCGACGGCTACGGAAATTCCCGGGTGCACAAATACAGCCCGGATGGAAAATTGCTTTCTTCGTGGGGCGAGCCCGGTTCGGATCCCGGCCAGTTCAACATCGTGCACAATATTTGCTGCGATGCAGACGGGTGGGTCTATGTCGCTGACCGTGAAAACCATCGCGTCCAGGTCTTTGACGGGAATGGACGCTACGAGACCCAGTGGAACAACCTGCACCGACCCTGCGCGCTGTTCATGACGGGCGGGCGATGTCCGCTCTGCTATGTCGGAGAGCTCGGTCCGGCGATGGCGGTGAATCGTAACATTCCCAATCTCGGGCCGCGCGTGAGCATCCTCGATCGACAGGGCCGGCTTCAGGCCCGCTTCGGTGGTCGGGTCGCAGGCGTGGGACCGGAGGACTTCATCGCACCGCACGGGATCGCCGTGGATTCCCACGGCGATATTTATGTCGGCGAAGTCTCGCGCACCCAGTGGGCGCATATCTTTCCGCAGCAACCGCCGCCGCCAGACCTGCGCTCGCTGCGAAAATTCCGCCGGTTGGCGACCTGAGGACAGGCGGCGGTCGTTATCCCGTCTCGCTCGGCGCCGAGAGGCCTCGACGTTATCAGGTGCTGAACGTGTCGGTCTGGTAGTCCGTATACTTGGCGTAGTCGGGGCGAAGCGGCGTCCACACATCCAGGTTCAGCGCCGGGCCGTCGGCATCGCTCGGCGCCTCTGCCCAATGCTCGACATTCGGTGGAATGCGGATGACCGTGCCGGCGGGACAATCGAAGACCTGATCGCCCACATGCAGGGTCACACGGCCTTTGAGAATCATGAAGATCTGCTCATAGGGATGGCTGTGCGGTGCGCTCTGCATTCCGGGATGAAGCGTCGTCTGTCCGATCACGGCATTGTCGCCGCGGAACACCTTCTGCACGACGCCGCGACGCATCGTACGCTCCGGAATGTCCTTCCAGTTATATTGCGGAACTGGTCCGTCGATACGCTTGTCCATGTCGTCCTCCGTTGCTGGCCGCCGCGTCTATTTCACGATTTCGATCTTTCCGTCGACGATTTGGGCAAGCACGTAGGGATTTTCCGTGATGCCGTAGTGGCTCCTGTCGAAATTGTAGGCGCCGCTCGTCCCCTGGAAGCCCGAGATCTTCTCGAGCTGGTCGCGGATCTTCTCGCCGTCGGTCGACTGCGCGCGCCGGATCGCCTCGGCCGTGAACAGCACGCCGTCATAGCCGCGACCGGCCCAGGTCGGATCGCGATCGCCGTATTTTGCCCGCCACGGCGTCAGGAACTTGGCGATCGCGGCCTTCACCGGCTCGCCGTCGGGAATGGCGTCGTAGACCTGTGTGGGACCGGCGACAAAGAAGAAGTCCTTGCCGAGCACCTGCGCAACGTCCTTGAAAACGGCGACGTCCTCCGAGCTGGTCAGCAGCGGGATTCCGAGCGCCATGTCCTTGATGTTCTTCGCCGCCGTCAAGGTCGTCGGACCGACGCCCATCTTGAGAATGGCGCCCGCGCCGCCAGCCTGCAGCTTCTTGATGATGACGCTGAGATCGGCGTCGCTTTGTTGGTACTGCTCGGTTCCCACGATCGTGATGTCGAACTTCGCCGCCTGCTCCTTGGCCGACGTCATCTGCAGGTTCGCATAGGGACTCTGGTCGTAGATCACGCCGACCTTGCGAATCTGGGTCCTGTCGCGCAGATAGCGCAGCCGCGTCTCGACCTCGAATGCGGGCGGTGGGATCGTGCTGAACATCCACTTCACCTGCTCGGGTTCGCGCGGGTTGATCGAACACAGCACCATCGGAATCTTCTGGCGCACCACGATCGACGCCGCGGCGAAATTGCCGGCCGAAAGGCAGCCGCTCACGAAGACCTTCGCGCCGTCCGACGACATCATCTTGCGATAGGACGTCACGGCTTCCTGCGGCTCGGAGCGATTGTCCTCGACGACGACATCGAGCTTGCTGCCGAGCACGCCGCCCTGCTCATTGACGATGTCCACGCCGATGCGGACGGCGTCGACCCACGCGCGATCGATGGTCGCGACGTAGCCGGTGAGGCCGGCCGATATTCCAAGCACGATTTTGTTTTGCGCTTGAACTGGCGGCGCACCGAGGATGGCGAGGCCTATCGTGGCGACAGCCACGCGCAGACAGCGTTTCATGGATCCTCCTTGTTGCGCTCTTTGCAACGGCGCTTCAATTATGATGGCTCAGGATCGCCGGCCGTGTCAACAGACTGACAACAACGCGCCAACACAGCTCGGCTTGACCGAAAATGAAAGGCCTGTGATAATCACTGCTGTTGTGCTGTGCGCAACAGGAACGCAACGCGGTTGCGACAAGACCGCGTCAGCGACAATGGCGATGGCGGAGCTCAGGGACCAAACATCTTCCGGGAGGCCGAGGACGCGGACGCGGCCAGAGGGGACCGTGCGGCCGCGCGGCGGCCCATCCGTCGCTCCTCATGCGAAGACCGTCGGCACGTCGCGCTATTCGGTGCAGTCG